>NZ_JBHXKA010000077.1:0-37898 GCF_042722885.1 Streptomyces sp. NPDC058401 | reverse complement strand
GTCCGCCGCACCCGCCGGTGGCCCCGGCCGCGCCGGGCACGGGTCCGGCCGAGAACGCGAGCCGCGTGGCCGCCTCGGGCGGGCCGCTGTCCGCCGGACGCGGCGCCGCGCACGTGGGCATTCCGGTCCCCGCCGGGGACGCCGGAGCGGGCCGTGTGGTGGCCACCGGCGGCCCGGGGCTCGACCGGGGCGCTGCCGCTCCGGGGCCGGCGCCTGCCGGATCCGCAGCCGTCGGGACCGCCTCGCCGGGCGGGTCGCCGGGCGCCGCGGAGCCCGTACGCGGCTCCGTACTGGGCGCTGCGCCGGCCGGGTCCGTACGGGCCGGGACCGGCCGGGATGCGAGTGCCGCAGCCGCGCGCCAGGGTGGCCCGCGCCGGGGCGGCGGCCCCGAGGAGAAGTCCGACGGGGCCCGGTCGGGCAGCGGCGGGGCGCTCGCCAAGGCCGCCGCCGTGACCGCCGGGCTGACCGCCGCCGGGGCGGTGTTCGGACTGATCCGCGACCAGACCATCGCGCACCTCTTCGGAGCCGGGCACGACAGCGACGCCTTCCTCATCGCCTGGACCGTCCCCGAGATGGCCTCGACGCTGCTCATCGAGGACGCCATGGCCCTGCTGATGGTGCCCGCCTTCAGCCACGCCCTGGCCCGCCGGGCCGCCAGCCGGGCCGGGCTCACCCGCCAGGAGGCCCGCGCGCAGGATCCCGTACGACTGCTCGTGGGCGCCACGCTGCCCCGGCTGCTCGTGCTCCTGGCCGCCGTGGCCTCCGTGCTCATCGTCGCCGCGCCGCTCGTCGTGGGCGTGCTCGCGCCGGGGCTGCCCGACCCCGGGCTCGCCGTCGAATGCACCCGGATGACCGCCCTGACCGTGCTGTCCTTCGGGATCGCCGGCTACTTCAGCGCCGCCCTCAGGGCGCACCGCTCCTTCGTGCCGCCCGCCGCCATCTACGTCTCGTACAACGTCGGCATCATCGGGACCATGGTCGCCCTGCACGCCCTGTGGGGGGTGCGCGCGGCCGCCGCCGGGGTCGCCGTCGGCGGCGTGCTGATGGCCCTGGTCCAACTGCCCGCCTTCATCCGCAACGTGGGCTTCGGACCGCCCCGCGCCAAGGGCGCCCCCCGCTGCCAGCGCGACCGGGACCGGCCGACCCTGATCGCCTTCGGGGTCATCGCCCCGGTGATCTTCTTCGCCGTCTTCCGGCAGTCCCAGGTCCTGGTCGAGCGGTTCCTCGCCGCCTCGCTGCCGCCCGGCGCCATCTCGCACCTCAACTACGCCCAAAAAGTCGCGCAGATGCCGATGGTGCTCTCCCTCATGATCTGCACCGTCACCTTCCCCGTCGTCGCCCAGGCCATGGCCGGCGGGGAGCGCGAGAAGGCCCGCAGGCGCGTCGAGCAGGACCTCGCGCTCGCCTCCCTCGCCGTCCTCATGGGCACCGCCCTCGTCATCGGCTACGCCCCCCAGATCATCCAAGTCCTCTTCGAACGCGGAGCGTTCACCCACGCCGACACCGAGGCCACCGCCTCCGTCATGCGGGTCTACGGCCTCGGCCTGCTCGGCCACTGCCTCGTCGGGGCGCTCTCGCGGCCCTTCTTCTCCACCGACCGGCCCACCTGGTTCCCGGCCCTCGCCATGGGCTCCGGACTCCTCGTCAACATCGTCGCCGGAGCCTTCGCCGTCAGCTGGTGGGGGATCTACGGGATCGCCGCCGCCAACGCCGCCGGCATCTCCACCACCGCCGTCCTGCTGCTCACCGGCCTCGGCACGCGGATCATCGCCATCCAGGTCCGCCGGGTCGCCATCAGCATCGGCCGGCTCTCCGTCGCCGCCCTCGCCGCCTGCGCCACCGGCTGGATCGCCGGGCCGATGATCCCCGACCCGCTGGTCAGCGCCGCCCTCGGCTGCCTGCTGGTCCCGGCCATGTTCGGGGCCACCGGCATGGCCATACGGGCCCTGGAGGTCACCGCCCTGCCGGGCCAGCTCGCCCAGCTCACCGCTCACCTCACCTCCCAGCTCACCCAGAGGTTCCGCAATGTCCGCTGACACCGAAACGGCGCGCCCCGCCGCGGCGGCCCCCGCCCGCCGCACCGGCTCGCCGTGGGTCCTGATGTACCACTCCGTCGCCGAGTTCACCGATCCCGCCGAGGACCCGTACGGCATCACCGTCACCCCGCACGCGCTGGAGGCCCAGCTGCTGTGGCTGCGCTCCCGGGAACTGCGCGGGGTCTCCGTCGGCGAACTGCTCCGCGCCCGCGCCGCCGGACGGGGCGCCGGACTGGTCGGGCTGACCTTCGACGACGGCTACACCGACTTCCTGACCCGCGCACTGCCGCTGCTGCGCCGCTACGGCTGCACCGCCACCCTCTTCGTGCTGCCCGGGCGGCTCGGCGTGGACAACGTCTGGGACCCGCTGGGCCCCCGCAAGCCCCTCCTCACCGCCGAGGGCATCCGCGAAGTCGCCGCCGCCGGACAGGAGATCGGCTCGCACGGACTGCTCCACCAGGACCTCACCGCGGCCCCCGACGACGTACTGCAGCAGGAACTGCGCGGCAGCCGCGAGCTGATCCGGGAACTGACAGGGACGCTGCCCGCCGGATTCTGCTACCCGTACGGACACCTCGACGCCCGGGTCGTCGCCGCGACCCGGGCCGCCGGATACGGCTACGCCTGCGCCATCGACCCCGGCCGCCTCGCCGGACCCCACGCGCTGCCCCGCACCCACATCAGCCAGGCCGACGGCGGCCCGCGGCTGCGCATCAAGCAGGTGCGCCACCAGGTGCGGGAGCTGCGCCGGGCGGTGAACCTGTGAACCCCGGAAAGGTCCTGCACGTCATCACCGGCCTCGGCGTCGGCGGCGCCGAGCAGCAACTCCGGCTGCTGCTGCGGCACATGCCGATGCGCTGCGACGTCCTGACGCTGACCAACCCCGGACCCGTCGCGGACGGGCTGCGCGCGGACGGGGTCCGCGTCGTCCACCTCGGGATGCGCGGCAACCGCGACCTGGGGGCCGTGCCGAAGCTGGCCACGTTCATCCGGCGCGGCCGCTACGACCTGGTCCACACCCACCTGTACCGGGCCTGCGTGTACGGCCGCCTCGCGGCCCGGCTCGCGGGCGTACGGGTCAGCGTGGCGACCGAACACTCCCTGGGCGCGGCCGAGATCGAGGGCCGTCCGCTCTCGGGCGGGGTCCGGGCCCTGTACCTGGCGAGCGAGCGGCTGGGAGCCGCCACCGTGGCCGTGTCGGACACGGTCGCGGCCCGCCTGGAGGCCTGGGGGGTGCCGGCCGCGCGGGTCCACGTGGTGCCGAACGGGATCGAAGCCGTGCGGTTCCGCTTCGACGAGGGCGTACGGCGGGCCACCCGCACCCGGACCGGACTGCCCGAACGGGCCTTCGTGGTCGGCGGCGTCGGCCGACTCGTGCCGGGCAAGCGGTTCGACGTCCTGGTCCGGGCGGTCGCGGCGCTGCCCGGCGCGCACCTGCTGCTCGCCGGGGACGGCCCCGAGCGGGCGGCGCTGCGCCGGCTCGCCGCCGAGCTGGGCGCGCAGAGCCGGATCCACCTGCTCGGCGAGCGGGATCCGCTGGGCGACTCCACCGACGGGCGGACCCCGGGGATCCCGGCGCTGCTCGCCGCGATGGACGTGTTCGTGTCCCCCTCGCGCGAGGAGGCCTTCGGACTCGCGGTCATCGAGGCGCTGGCGGCGGGCCTGCCGGTGCTGCACGTCACCTGCCCGGCGATCGACGACCTCCCCGCGGCGCAGGCGCCGGGGGCGCGGCGGATCGGCACCGGCACCGAGGAGCTCGTCGCGGCGCTGCGCGGGCACATGGAGGCCGGCGCGCAGCGGCTGCCGCCGCCGGGGGTGGTGCGGCGCTACGACATCGCGCGGAGTGCGGCGCAGCTGCTGAACGTGTACGACCACGCGATGGCCGGCTCGCCGGCCGGGTCCCGGGTCGCTGCTCCTCACACGCCGGCGGGGCTGGATTCGGCCCGGGCCGGTTCGGGCCGTGCGGCGCCGTTGCCGGGGACCAGTCCCCGGACCCCTGCTCCTCAAACGCCGGACGGGCTGAGTTCGGTGCCGGAGGGGCTGGGTGTGACCGCGGTGGGGCGGGATGTGCCCGCTGCCGGTGGTGACAGTGGCTGATTCGACACGCAGGGGCCCGCACCGGGCTCCGAAGCAAGCATCCGTCCACCAGGAAAGAGGTACGCACATGGCGGACACCGCCGACCAGAAGAAGTCCACCCACCGGCGCCGGGTTCGGCTGCTGCCGGCGCCCGCGTGGTGGCCGCTGCCCGCCGCCGCGCTGCTGGGGCTCGCCGCCGGCGGGGCGTACGGGGTGCTCAAGGCGCCCGAGTACGCCGCCACCAGCTACGTCGTCGCGGTTCCCGACGACACCACCGAGCCGGCCACCGCCCTCGGCTTCGCCCAGGCCTACGCCCGCATCGCCACCAGCAGTTCGACCCTCGCGTACGCCCAGCCCCGCGCGGGCATCGGCGTGCAGCAGCTGCGGACCCAGGTCCGCGCCGAGACCTCCCCCGAGTCTCCGATGATCGCCATCACCGGCACCGCGAAGAGCGCCGGCGAAGCCGCCGACATCGCCAACGCCGTCGCCGACGCCCTGTCGCTGAGCAGCAACCAGGCCGCCAAGAACACCGGTGTGCAGCTGCTCCTCTTCAACCAGGCCGTCGCGCCCAGCGAGCCCGCCTCCGCGTCCCCCACCCTCAGCGGGGCGGTCGGCCTGTGCGCCGGCGGGCTGCTGGGCGGGCTGTGGCTGCTGGCCCGGCCCACCGCCGCCCGGCGTCGCGGCGAGGGTCCGGTCGCGGAGGGCGTCACGGAGAGCGCCGCGGAGACCGTCGAGGAGTACGCCTCGCTGCCCGCGCAGAGCGAGCCCGCCTCGGCCAAGGAGAAGGAGCCGGTGCGATGACCACCGGCTCCGCCGGGGCCCTGTCGGTGACGCTGTGTCGCGATCCCCGGCAGTTCGCCGCGCTGGAGGAGCCGTGGAACCGGCTCGTCCGCGGCTGTCCCACCGCCACTCCGTTCCAGAGCCACGCCTGGCTGCACTCCTGGTGGCTGTCCTACGGCAAGGACGGCCGGCTCCGCATCGTCCTGGTGCGGCGCGGGGAGGAGCTGGTCGGTGCGGCCGCGCTGATGCTCGTACACCGGCCGCTGCCGCTGCTCGTGCCCCTCGGCGGGGGCATCACCGACTACTTCGACGTGCTCGTGGCCGCGGAGCACGCCGACCAGGTGGTCCCGGCCCTGGCCAACGGCCTGCACCGGGCCGCCCGGGGCGCGGTCGTCGACCTGCGCGAGGTGCGGCCCGGGGCCGCCGCCGAGGCCGTGTTCGCGGCCTGGCCCGGGATCGGCAGCAAGCTCACCGACTCCACCTGCATGGAGCTGCCGTCCATGCCCTTCGACGAGCTGGTCAAGCGGATGCCGGCCTCCGGCGCCCAGCGGGTGCGGGCCAAGCTCCGCAAGACCGATGCGGCGGGGATCGAGGAGCACGAGGTCACCGAGCAGGAAGTGCCGCGCGCGGTACGCACCCTGCTGCGGCTGCACGAGAAGCAGTGGCGCGGCCGCGGGGTGACCCCCGAACACCTCAGGCCCCGCTTCGCCGAACACCTGACCCGGGCCACGCGGCGGATGGTGCGCGCGGGGGAGGGGCGGCTGGCCGAGTTCCGGCTCGACGGGAAGGTGGTGGCCGCCAACCTCACCCTGCTCTCGGGCGCGCTCAGCGGCGGCTACCTCTACGGCGCCGATCCCGACCTGCGCGACCGGAAGGTGGACGTGGCCACGCTGCTGCTGCGCTACGAGACCACCCGTGCGCTCGCCGAAGGCCGCCCGGTGGTGAGCTTCCTGCGCGGCAGCGAACCGTACAAGAACCACTGGCGGCCGCGGACCGTGGTCAACCAGCGCTTCCTGATGGCCACGACCGCGCTCGCGCCCCTGCTGCGACTGCACGAGTCGCAGGTGACGGGGCGCGAGCGGGCGGTGGACGTGCTGCGGGAGGCGCTGCCGGCCGCCAGGGACTGGCGGGCGCGGCTCAACGAACTGCGGGTCCGATGACCCGGACGCCCCGCCTAGAAGGGCCAGAAGCCGGACTCCTTGCCCCAGTCGACCTTGATGCAGACCGACTGCTTGCCGACCAGCTTGGAGAGCCACTCGCCGAAGTTGATCGGCACGCACCACTCCGTGCTGTTGACGGGCGGGGCGGGCGGCGTCGTCGGCTTGGGCGACGGGGACGGCTCCGGCTGCGGGACGAGCGGCGAGGGCGCCGGGGACGGCACCTCGGGGCTCGGCTTCGGCACGGCCGGGCTCGGGCTCGGGCTCTCCGGGACGACCGGACTGACCTCGGGGCTCGGGACCAGCGGGCTGGGTACGGCCGGACTCGGGACGGCCGGACTCGGGACGGCCGGACTCGGCTCGACCGGGCTGGGCTCGACCGGGACCTCCGGGCTCGGGACCACGGGCGAGGGCGTCGGGACGACCGGGCTCGGGACGGCCGGACTGGGGACAGCCGGACTGGGGACGGCCGGGCTCGGCTCGGCCGGGCTCGGGCTGACCTCGGGGCTCGGGACGGCCGGGCTGGGCTCGACGGGGCTGGGTACGACGGGGCTGGGTACGGCCGGGCTCGGGACCTCCGGGCTGGGGAGCACGACCGGCGGGGTGACGACCGGCGTCGGGATCTCGGGCGTGGGGATCTGCGGGGTCGGGACGACCGGCGTGGGCACCACGGGGGTCGGGACGACCGGGGTCGGGATGACCGGGTCGGGCCGCTGCGGGGTCAGCGCCTCGCGGAAGACCTTCGTCGAGGCCGGGTTCTGCTTGCACTGCCAGACGCCGTGCGGGCAGTAGTCGGTGATCGTGTGGTAGAGCGGCTTCTGCTTCTGGATCCACTGGAGCATGCGCCGCACGTACTCCGGGTTGTCCCCGTTGCGGAACAGCCCCCACTCCGGGTACGAGATCTCTTTGCCGTGTGCCCGCGCGAAATCGACGTGCTGCTGGAGTCCGTACGGCTGGCTGATCTGGTCGTCGAAGGTCCGGCCGGGAGCCTGGTCGTACGAATCCATCCCGACGATGTCGACCACGTCGTCGCCCGGGTAGCACTTGGTCCAGCCGATCGCGTCCGTGCCGCGGTTCGGGGTGAAATCGAACTTGAACTTCTGACCGGGCACCGAGCGCATCGTGTTGACGACGCGCTTCCAGTACGCCTTCCAGTTCTCCGGATCGGGTCCGCAGCGGTGGGTGTACGTGGTGCCGTTCATCTCCCAGCCGAGCACGATCACCGTGTCCGGGACGCCCAGCGCCACCAGCCGTTCGGCGAGCTTCTTGAAGTGCCGGTCGTACTGGCCTTCCGCGCCCGCCCGGATCAGCTGGGCCACCTGGCGGTCGGGGATCCGGTCCTCGTTCCGCTCCTGCATCGGCACGTTGAGGACGAACATCCGGTCGTCCCGCTGGCGCCGCCACTGCGCCCAGTCGTCCAGGAAGCTGACACCGCCTTCGATGCCGGCCCACTGGTCACCGGGCAGATAGGTGTGACCGACCCGGATCTCCTTGCCGCCCAGCCAGTTCGACAGGAACGGGATGCGGGCCACTCCGGGCGGCCCGTAGTCGAGGTAGGCACCCATGGCGATGTCGGACCCGGTGCTCTGCTCCTCGGGGGCCGCGAGGGCGGCCCCGGTGGCGAGCAGTCCGGCCGTCACCGTTCCGATGCAGGTGCTCGCCAGTCGGCGGCGTGGTCTGGGCATGGCGTCTCCCGAGCTTTCCTGAATCGGTGTGCTTACCAAAGACGTTAGGCATCACATCTGACGAATGGCCTGTCCGGTGACCTCCGCATAGGCCATTCGCACCTGCGCATCCTTCCCGCTTGGTCCGACTAGGTGAAAGACACCGTTCCCATGCACGCGCATCCCAGCCAAGTGCCCGCAGTTCTGCTCAGACTCGATCGGAATCCGTTCCACCACGGAACCCTCGGCGCCGTCAGATCCCTTGGGCGCACGGGTGTGGAGGTCCATGCCGTCGTCGAGGCCGGGGGAGGTCCCATGGGGCGTTCGCGCTACCTGCACGCCGTGCACCCCGGCCCTTCCGGCGGACTCGACCCCGAGGCGCCCGAAGCGCTGCTGGAGTGCCTGACCGGGGTCTCCGAACTGATCGGCCGTCCGGCGGTGCTCATCGCCATGGACGACCTCAGCGCGATCGCCGTGTCCCGCGTCGCACCGATGCTGACGGACCGTTTCCGGATCCCCCATCAGCCCGACGACCTGCCGGCGCGGGTGGCGGACAAGGCCGAGCTGTCGCGGCTCTGCGCCCGGTGGGACGTACCGCACCCGGAGACCGTGATCCCGGCGAGCGGGGCCGAGGCGGCGGAGGCCGCGTGGCGGCTGGGGCTCCCGGTGATCGCCAAGTGGAGCCGGCCGTGGCTGCTGCCCGCGGGTACGGGGCTGCGCAGCACCACCCTGCTCCAGTCGGCCGCCGAGGCGCGGCGGCTGTACGAACGCTCGGCCGAGGCGGGCAGCCGGCTGCTGCTCCAGCGGTTCCTGCCGGCCGGGCCGGACACCGACTGGTTCTTCCACGGGGCGTTCGCCCGCGGCGGGCGTCCGCTGCTCACCGGGTCCGGGCGCAAGGAGCTGTCCTGGCCGGTGCGGACGGGGCTGACGGCGGTCGGGCGGTGGCTGCCGGATCCGGCGGTGGAGGAGGCGGGCCTGCGGCTCGCCGAGCGGCTCGGCTACCAGGGGATCCTGGACCTGGACTTCCGCCGGGACGAACAGGGCGTCTTCCGCCTGGTGGACTTCAACCCGCGTCCGGGCGCGCAGTTCCGGCTCTTCACCGACGCGGGCGGCCTGGACGTGGTCCAGGCGATGTACCTGGACCTGACGGGTCAGCGGGTCCCGGAGCCCTCCGGCGGACCGGGCCGGGTCTTCGTGGCGGAGAACTACGCCCTGCTCGCGGCGGTGCGCGGCCGTTCGCTCCCGCGCCGCCCCCCGGCCCCGCCCGCCGGGGCGGGCACCGCGGCCGCCCCCGCGCGCCGGGGCCGGGGCCGGGAGCGCGGGGAGGTGGAGGCGGCGTGGTTCGCGGCCGACGACCCGATGCCGTTCCTGTCGATGCTCGCCGCCTTCCTGGGACGCGGTGCCTTCAAGGGCCTGCGGGTGCTGCGCGGGGTCCCCGAGCAGGGCCGCCGGACGGCCCGGGCGGTGGTCCGCGCCCCGCGCCAGCGGGGCCGGGAGCTGCCCCCGCCCGCGGCGGGGGCCTCCGGCGGGTCCAGTGCTTCCGGCGGGTCCGGCGCTTCCGGCGGGTCCGACACCCGGTCCGCCCCGCCGGAGGCCCCGGCGGAGCCGGACGAGCTGGTGACGCGGTGACTCGCTGACGCCTTAGGGGCGCAGGACGCAGGACGCAGGACGCAGGGCGTTGCGGCGTGCAGGTGGCAGGGGACGAACCATGAGGCTGGAGGGACTGCGGTGACACGGATGGACGACCTCGTGGTGGTCGGAGCGGGGCCGTACGGGCTGTCGATCGCGGCCCACGCGGCCGGTGCGGGGCTGGGGGTGCGGATCCTCGGGCGGCCCATGGCCTCCTGGCGGGACCACATGCCCGAGGGCATGTACCTCAAATCGGAGCCGTGGTCCTCCAACCTGTCGGCGCCCGACGGGCGTTACACGCTGGCCGAGTACTGCGCGGGCCGCGGGATCGCCGCCGAACACGGAACTCCGCTGCCCATCGGGACGTTCAGCGCGTACGGGCTCTGGTTCGCCCGGCAAGCAGCACCCCCGGTGGAGGAGGCGACCGTCACCGAAGTCACCCCGCAGGGCGGGGGTTTCCTGATCCGCACCGCCGAGGGGCCGCCGCTGCTCGCCCGGACGGTGGCGCTGGCCGTGGGCGTGATGCCGTTCGTCCGGTACCCCGAGGCGCTGCGGGAGCTGCCCGCGGCGCACTACTCGCACAGCAGCGGCCACCGCGACCTGACCCGCTTCGCCGGCCGCGAGGTCGCCGTGCTCGGCGCCGGGCAGGCGGCCCTGGAGACCGCGGCCCTGCTCGCGGAGAGCGGGGCCCGGCCCTGCCTGGTGGCCCGGCGCTCCCGGCTGAACTGGAACACCGTCCCGCAGCCGCTGCGGCGCACCCCGCTGCGCGCCCTGCGCGATCCGCACAGCGGCCTCGGCACGGGCTGGCGCAGCTGGGCCTGGTCGGAGCTGCCCTGGGCGGTGCGCCGGCTGCCCGCGCCCACCCGGGAGCGGATCGCGGCGACCGCACTGGGCCCGGCCGGGGCCTGGTGGCTGCGGGAGCGCTTCGAGCGGCGGGTCCCGGTCCTGCTCGGGCACCGGTTGCGGCGGGCGGTCCCGGTGGGCGGGCGGACCCGGCTCGGGCTGTCCACCCCCGCCGGGGAGTCCGTGGTCCTGGACACCGCGCACGTGATCGCGGCGACCGGCTTCACCCCGGACCTGGCCCGGCTGGAGCTGCTCGACGCGGGGCTGCGGGCCGCGCTGGTCACCGTAGGGGAGAGCGGGACGCCGGAGCTGAGTCCCGGGTTCGAGTCCTCGTGGCCCGGGTTGTTCTTCGCGGGGCTGCTGACCGCTCCCTCATTCGGCCCTTCCATGCGATTCGTGCACGGTGCCGGCTTCACGGCGGGGAGACTGGTGTCAGGAGTGCGCAAGCGTCTGGGGGCCCGTGGCCCGCTGACGGGTTCCACCGGCACGCCCCGGCCTGACCGGGCTCCGGCCGCCGGGCACAGAGCGTGAAAGCCGGTCACCACACGTGAGAGGTGTCGCGATGAGCGATGAGCGCGCACAGGGCCGGGGCTGGGTGAGGATCCCGGCCAGCCGTGCGGAGCAGCCCGGCACGACGAGGGCGGCGCCCCCGCACTCGTACGGGCAGTCCCCGTACGCGCCGGACACGTACCCGCAGGACGCGTACCCGCACACACCCGGCCGGCACGCGCAGGTCCCGTACCCGCAGGCCCCGTATCCGCAGGCCCAGTATTCACAGGCCCCGTACGACCCCTCGATGATCTACCTCTCCCTCGTCAAGCGCTGGCAGGAGGCCGGACGCACCCTTCCGGGGCATCCTGACGAAGAGTGGGAGCGGCTCATTTCCCAGCCGTGCTGGCCCGGCCGTTAGGTGGTGTGAGTCTCGTGGCAGCGGCGGAGCGACGCGACAAGAGACCGGAGGGCCCCGGCAACGCGGGGAGCACCGGGAGCACCGGGAGCACCGGGAGCACGGGCAGTGCCCAGGGCCCCCTCATCGGCCCGGGCGAGCGGCTCGCGCTCAACAGCATGGGCAGCTTCGAGTGGGACCTCGGCGCCGGGACCATGGACATGGACGAGGCCGGGATGGCGGTCTTCGACCTGGAGGGGGAGGAGTTCGACCACACCCCCGACAGCCTGGGGCTGCGGATCCCGGTCGACGACGCCGCGCGGCTCCGGGACACCGTCCAGGGCGTCCTGGACGGCGGTGAGGAGACGTACGGCCAGTACTTCACGGTGCAGCGGCGCGACGGCCGCGACCAGTGGACGCACACCCAGGGCCGGGTCCTGCGGGACGACGAGGGGCGCCCGGTGCGCATCGTCGGCATCGTCCGGGACGCGACGGCCGAGCTGGCCCACCTCACGGTGCTGCGCAAGCTGGAGTCGGCGCGCGCCCAGCAGGCGACCATCGTGCAGCGGACCACGGAGGCCCTGTCGCGGGCGGTGACGGTCGACGACGTGACGGCCACCCTGACGGGCGCGGGGGCGCTGGAACGGCTCGGCGTCGACGGGATGGCGCTGGGGCTGGTCGAGGGCGGCCACATCAAGATCATCGCGCTCAGCGGGGAGTCCCTGGAGATCCTCAGCGAGCGCAAGTTCACCCGGCTGGACGGCACGCTGCCGCTGTCGCAGGCGGTGCTCAGCCGGAAGGCACGTTTCGTCACCTCGCTGACGGAGCTGGCGGGCGAGTTCCCGCTGCTCGCCGACTACCTCAGCCGCATCCAGTACGACGCCGCCGCCTACCTCCCGCTCATCGCGCAGGCCGAGGCCATCGGCGGACTGGTGCTCTTCTACCGGCGCCGCACCGACTTCAGCCCCGAGGAGCGCAACCTCTGCCTGGGCCTGGCGGGCATCGTCGCCCAGTCGCTCCAGCGGGCGCTCCTCTTCGACCAGGAGCGCGAGTTCGCCACCATGCTCCAGGCCGCCATGCTGCCGCGGCGGATCCCCGAGATCACCGGCGGGGAGATCGCGGTGCGCTACCACTCGGCCTGGAGCGGACGCGAGGTCGGCGGGGACTGGTACGACGTGATTGCCCTGCCCCGCGACCGCGTCGGCATCGTCGTGGGCGACGTCCAGGGCCACGACACGCACGCCGCCGCCATCATGGGCCAGCTCCGCATCGCCCTGCGGGCCTACGCGGGCGAGGGCCATCCGCCCTCCACCGTGCTGGCGCGCGCCTCCCGCTTCCTCGCCGAGCTGGACACCGAACGGTTCGCGACCTGCATGTACGCGCAGGTCGACCTGGAGACCGGAGGCGTACGGGCGGTCCGCGCGGGCCACCTCGGACCGCTGATCCGGCACACGGACGGCCGAACGGGCTGGCCCAACGTGCGCGGCGGCCTGCCGCTGGGGCTGGCCACCGTCTTCGAGCAGGAGGAGTTCCCCGAGACCCGGCTCGACCTGGTCCCCGGCGAAACCCTCGTGCTGTGCACCGACGGGCTCGTGGAGGAGCCCGGCACCGCCATCACCCAGGGCATGGACGCCCTGGCCCACGCGGTCCGCAGCGGCCCGCAGGAGGCCGGGGCGCTCGCCGACCACCTCTCGGACCGGCTGTGGGAGCGCTGGGGCTCCGGCGACGACGTGGCCCTGCTGGTGCTGCGCCGGGCCCCCGACCCGGGCACGCACCGGGCACCGCGCATCCACCAGTACGTCCACCAGGCGGACCCGGAGGGGCTCTCCGAGGCCCGCTACGCCCTGCGGCAGGCGCTGCGCGACTGGGGCATGCCGGAGCTCGCCGACGACGTGGAGCTGGCGGCGGGAGAGCTGCTGGTCAACGCCCTGCTGCACACCGATGGCGGAGCGGTGCTGACGATGGAGGTGCTGCCCGAACCGGTCCGGCGGATCCGGCTGTGGGTCAAGGACCGCTCCAGCGTGTGGCCGCGGCGGCGCACCCCGGGCGAGGCGGCGACCACGGGGCGCGGGCTGCTGCTGGTGGACGCACTGGCCACGCACTGGGGCGTGGAGTCCCGGGGCGACGGCAAGGCGGTGTGGTGCGAGTTCTCCGCGGCGGGCAGCGCGGCGCGGAGCGCTCCGTGAGCGGGCGGAGCGTGAGCGGGCGGCGCGTGAGCGGGCGCCCCGTGAGCGGATGGAACGCGACCGTGCGGAACGTGACCGCGCGCTCACTTCGAGTTGTGGGGCGGTGGCGGCGGGGTGATGATGCCGCCATGGAACGGTTTCTGTGGAACCTCCCGTGCGCCGGCTGAGCAGGCGCGCGGTGACGGGCGTCCTGGCCCTGCTGCTGTGCGCGGCCGGGGCGGCGACGGCGGTGGACTGGTCGACCGGGCGTCCGGACACGGACCCGGGGTGTCAGACGGTGGCCTTCATGTCGATGACGGGCGAGGCGCCTGCGTGCCGTTGACGCGTCTGCCGTCGGCGGGCTCGCCGACACCCGGGTCCCGGTAGCGGCGGCTACCGGACGGGGCGTACGTGCGCACCGCGGGCGGCGGCTAGTGCCGTGCCGGGCGCCGCGACCCGGTGGACCTTTCCGGTCACGGCACTAGCGGTGGTCGATCACCTCGACCGGGTGGACGTCCTGCGCGACCGTGTCGATCGACCGGGGCAGCAGTCCGCCGCCGAAGCGGATCTCCTGCAGCTCGGCCTTGGCCAGCGCCTCGCCGGCGTGCACGGTCGGGGTCAGGCGCAGGGTGCCGTGCGCGGACCAGTCGTGCACCTCGCCGTCGCACTGGGCGTCGCCGCCGCCGATGCTGAGCCGGACGTCCTCCTGCTCGATGGTCGCCTTGATCTGAACCGTCCCCGAGGGTGACGGCGCGGCGCAGTGGTATTCACCGAAAAGGTGGATGGTTCCGTCGTGGGCGATGTGCGCTTCCGAAGATACGTAAATGTCACCGCCGTGAATGGCGCTGCCGTCGGGCACGGCATTCGCGGGGGCGGTGAATACCGCCGTGGCGCCCAGTGCGGCGAGTGCGGCCAGGGCCATGCGGGGGCCGGTCGTGGCCATCGTTCCTCCTGTTGGACGAGGTGTGCAAGGGGTTGCGGAATTCCGCCGGAACGCATTGTGCTGGCATATGGAGGTCAATGCGTTCCGTGGACTCGTGTCGGTGTGTGCAATTGCCCGCTCGGGCGCGTGAGACTGGCGGGAATACGTTCCCGAAGATCCCCGAAGGGATCCCGCATGCGTCAGTCCGCTCTTGCCACGGCCGCCCTCCTCCCGTTCCTGCTGTTCGGTGCCACGGCCTGCTCCGGCGCCCCCGAAGGGGCCGCGCTCGCCCCGGCCGCGGCCCCCGCCGTACCGGTGGACGACGGTGCGCCCGGCGTCGGGGACGATCCCGCGGCCGAACGCGAAGGGGTGGCGCGGGCCGCCTCGAAGGACGCCCATGTGGGTGACTCCGTACGGGTCAAGGGCCGGGAGGTGGGCCGCCACCTCCAGGTGGTGCTGGGCGCCTACGTCGATCCGGCGGTCAGCGTCGAGAAGAACTTCGCCCCGGCGGCCGGCAAGCGCTGGGTGGCGGCCTCGATGTCCTTCGTCAACGTCGGCGGGGCCTCGTACGGGGCTCTCGGGCGCATGTGGGCGCTCGACGGCGCGGGGCAGCGCCACCCGGTGGTGCCCACGGGCGAGCTCACGACCGGCAAACCGCTCGTCTTCGATTCCCTCTCGGTCGGTGAGCGGGCCGAAGGATGGGTGGTGTTCGAAATTCCGGAAAACGCGCGCATCGTGCGGCTCCAGTACCAGGACGCGAACATGCTGGCGAATTCCGGAGGTGGATTCTGGGCGGTCTAGCCCGCCCGGGTGAAACGGCGTCAAAGGGCCGGGCCGACGGCCACTAAGGTGCGGCGCATGACTTCTACCCAGGCCGAACTCGACCGCTCCAAGCTCGGCACCCTTTCGGTGCTCGCGTGGATCGGCGACCCCGAAGAGGCCCACGACATTCCCTATCTCCTCGCCTACATCCTCGGGGACGGTCCCGACGGTCCCGAGGCGAGCGAGGCGGCCGCCCGCGGGCTGCTGGAGGAGATCGGCCTGCCCATCGGCGACGTGGTGATGGACGGGGTCCGCAACCCGGCCTCCTTCCCGGTGCAGATCCTCCTGGAGGGCAACCAGATCGCGCTGACCCTGCCGGGCATGAACGCGAAGTGCATCGCCCCGCCGGAGTGGGTCAAGGCGGCGGCCGACAGCGGGCAGGCGTACTTCCTGTTCGCCACCCGCGCCTGGCCGGAGGCGATCCCCGGACAGCCGGTCGCGGCCGAGACGCTGCAGGCGTTCGCGGGTGACACCGAGGTGCTCAACCACAGCGCCCACGCCGTCCTCGCCGTGCGGCGCATCCAGCGCTAGGCCCCCCTCGCACCCCCTCGCGCGCCCGCCGCGCGTCGGCCCCCGCTCCGGCCGCCGGGCTCCCAGCCTGCTCGGTGGCCGGTCCGCCCTTCCCGGTCCGCTGCCCGGGGCGCCTTCCGGGCCGCCTTGCGCGCTGGTTTCCGCGCCGCCCGGCAAGATCCGAAAGAGACGGCCTACGGCTGTTCGAAGGCGAAGCGCAGCGAGCGGACCCGGTTGTCGAAGCTGGACCCGGCCAGATCCGGCAGGCCGACGGCGCGCAGCCCCACCGGGCGGGTCAGCAGCTCGCGGAAGAGCGCCTTCATCTCCACCCGGGCCAGGTGCGCGCCCAGGCAGAAGTGCGGTCCGCCGCCGCCGAACCCCAGGTGGGGGTTGGGGGAGCGGGTGATGTCGAAGGCGTCCGGATCGGGGAAAACCTCCTCGTCGCGGTTGGCGGAGGCGTAGTACAGCACCACCTTGTCGCCGGGGACGAACGCATGGCCGCGCAGGGTGTGTTCGGCGACGACCGTCCTGCGGAACTGGATGATCGGCGTGGAGTGGCGGATCATCTCGTCCACCGCGCCGTCCGCGTGCGCCTCGAAGTCCCCGACCAGCAGGTCCCGTTGGTCCGGGTGATCGGTGAGCAGGGTCAGGCCGTGGGTGATGGCGTTGCGGGTGGTCTCCACCCCGGCCACCATCAACAGGGAGAAGAACGCTCCGAGTTGGCGGGCACCGAGGGCATCGCCGTCCACGTTCGCGCAGACCAGGGCCGAGATCAGGTCGTCGGTCGGGTTCTCGCGCCGCTCCCGCCCGATCCCCGCCACCATCCGCTGCATCCGGGCCAGGGCCCGCAGTCCGCGCCCCGGCATCCGCAGCCGGGCCGTCAGACCCCGTTCGACGCCGATGTTCTCGGAGGCGTGGTTGACGCGGTCGGCGATCTCGGCGCGGTAGTGCTCCGGGATGCCCATCATGTTGCAGATGACCTCCAGGGGCAGCTTCGAGGCCACCGCCTCGACGAACTCCTCCGGCCGCCGGTCCAGTACGTCGTCCACGATGCGTGCCGCCACCGCGTGGATGTCCTCCTCGGCGGCCGCCAGCAGCCGGGGGGTGAAGGCCCGCTGCACGATCTTGCGCAGCTGCGCGTGCTCGGCGCCGTCCAGGTTGACCATCGAGTCCCCGAACAGCGCCCGCACCCAGCGGGCCGGCTCGGGCGTCGTCACCCCGGGCGCGCTGGCGAACACTTTGGGCAGCCGGCTCGCCTCCTGTACGTCCGCGTGCCGTACGAGGGCCCAGTGCCCGCCGCCTTCGGGGACGAACACGGGGGAGTCCAGGGCCCGCAGGCGGGCGAAGACGGCAAGCCGGTGGGCGGGGGGAGCCTGCCAGAAGGCCGGGTCGGCCAATTCCCTGCCGGGGGCGGGGGCGGGGTCCTGGCCGGGGCGTTGTGCGGGGAGTGTCATGGGCTGAGAACGGTGCCGGGGGCGCGGGGGTGACGGGTCCGGTGCGGCGCCGTTGCCGGGGGCGCCGCCCCCGGACCCCCGCGCCTCAAACGCCGGCGGGGCTGGAGGGGGCGCGGTCGGACAGGGCCATCCCGATCACCACCGTGGCCGCCGCGACCAGACCCGCGTACACGACGGCGTAGGTGCCCGTCCACGAACAGGCCAGCACCGCGAGGGCGGAGACCGGCAGGGTCAGCTGCTGGGCGAGGCCCCGCTTGAAGTGGCGGGAGTGCAGCAGCCAGACCATCAGCAGGAAGAGGGCGGACGGGACGGTGACGGCCGCGTTCGCGGCGAGCTGCGAGACGTGTGCCTTGCCGACCGCGTGCTCGACCGCGACCTCGATGCCCGCGCCGATCGCCGCGCCCGAGGCGAAGATCAGCAGGTGTCCGTACCCCCACGGGATCGCCTCCCGGTTGGAGGTCAGGTGCTCGTGCATCGGCACCGCGAAGTAGATCCACCAGGCGGCGAAGACGATGAGCAGCCCGCCCGCCGCGATGGGCAGCAGCTCGCCCAGCGCCTCGTGCTCGTCGAGCGCCGACTTCACGGCCACCGTGCTCGCCGAGATCGTCTCACCGAGCACGATGATCGTGAACAGGCCGTAGCGCTCCACGATGTGGTGCGCGTGCCACGGCGTCTGGTGGCCCCGCTCGGCCACCACCGGCACCAGCAGTTCCGCGGCGACCAGGATCAGGAACAGCCAGTGCTTGGCGTCGTCCGGGACGAACAGCAGCGCCACCCAGCCGGCCTGGCACACGACCAGCCCGGCCGCGTACTTCAGGGCCGCCGTGCGGGCCTCGCCGCGCTCTCCGGAGGCGGCCCGCAGCCATTGGGCGGTGAGCGCGACGCGCATGATCAGGTAGCCGATGACGGCCACCGTCCAGTCGTTCTCGTTGAACGCCCGGCCCACGCCGGCCGCGTAGACGAGCACGCCGGCGATCTGGACGAGCGTCGCGATCCGGTACGGCACGTCGTCGCAGTCGTAGGCGGAGGCGAACCACGTGAAGTTCATCCACGCCCACCACACGCCGAAGAAGACGAAGAAGTAGTTGATCACCCCGGTGCCGGGATGTCCCTCGGCCAGCGCGTGCACGAGCTGGGCGCCCGCCTGCGCGATGGCGACGACGAAGCACAGGTCGAAGAACAGCTCCAGCGGGGTCGAGGCACGATGGCCCTCGTCCCGGCTGCGGGCGGTCATGGGTACGTAAGCCAGAGCCATCCGCCCAGGACAGCAGTCCTGCGGGGCTCAGCAGGCGAGGCGCGCGGCCCTCAGGGCCCGTGTGCCCCGGGCGGACTCGTACCGGCCCAGGACGAGCCGGGCCAGGCGCGGGTGGTCGGCCAGCGGCTCCGAGACCGTCCAGGCGGCCGAGGCGTTCAGGGCGCGCGTGAAGCGGCCCGGGGCCAGCAGGTGCGTCGCCACCGCGATCCGCCGGTACCCGGCGGCCTGGAAGGCGGCCAGGGCTTCGTCGACCGTCGGTCCGGCGGAGGTGAGGTAGGCGGGGAGCACGGGGACGGGGGAGGCGCCGTCGTCGTCGTTCTCCAGCAGGGCGGAGAGCTGGGCCGCGCAGGCCTCCGTACCGGCATTGCCGCCCGGGCGGGAGGAGCCGGCGCCGGCCACGACCACCGCGTCGGCCCGGGTGTACGGGCCGCGGCGCCGCTCGGCCTCGCGCAGCCTCCCGTGCAGGGCGCGGGCGACGTCGCGCTCGCCGCTGAGGCCCTCGGTGAGCACGCAGCCGGTGCCCTCCAGGACGGCGGGTATGTCGACGCGGCGGTGGAAACCGTCGCCGAGCAGCAGGGGGACGACCACGGCGCGCGGGTGCTCGCGCACGACCTCGGCGAGCGAGGGGCGCTGCACGTCGAGGTGGCCGACCAGCGCGTGCACCCCGCTGATGGCATCGACGGCGGCGACGAGCCGATCGATGGTCGCGGCGGCCTCGGGAACCGCGCTGCCGTGGACGGCGATGACGAGCATGTGGTCTGCCTCCCTGATCCACCCCGTGGGTCCCCCTCCCACGCTAGGCGCCGTACGGGCCCCCGGCAGCCTGGCCAAGGGCCCGCGCGGCGGGCCGGAGGTCCTGTGCGGAAAGGGTCGTTTCCCCGTCCCCAGGGGTCCTTTTCGGGCGTTCGGGACCGCGGTGCGGACCTACCGTCGAAAGGTCGGAACGCATGCACGCGCGGCGTCCCCGCCCGGCCGCCCTGGCCTCCCGGAGACCGCGCGGCACAGGGACACACGGAGTGAGATCCATGGGGCAGACGCTGGTTGTCATCGGCCACGGCATGGTGGGGCACCGCCTGCTGGAGGCGCTCGCCGAGCGTGACGCGCTCGCCGACCCGACCCGCCCCGAGCGCGGCGGCTGGCAGGTCACCGTCCTCGCCGAGGAGGAGCGCCCGGCCTACGACCGCGTGCACCTGTCGGCGGCCTTCACCGGCTCCACCGGTGAGGAGCTGTCCCTGGTCGAGCCCGGCTTCCTGGAGAAGTACGGCATCGACCTGCGCCTCGGCGACCCGGCGGAACTGATCGACACCACCGCCCGCACGGTCACCGCCCGCTCCGGAGACGTGCTCGGCTACGACGCCCTCGTCCTGGCGACCGGCTCCTACCCCTTCGTCCCGCCGATCGACGGCGCCGACGCGGAGGGCTGCTTCACCTACCGCACGCTCGACGACGTCGAGGCCCTCACGGCGTACGCCGCGGACCCCGGGGTCCGTACCGGTGTAGTCATCGGCGGCGGACTCCTCGGCCTGGAGGCGGCGGGCGCGCTGCGCACGCTCGGACTGGCCACGCACGTCGTGGAGTTCGCGCCCCGGCTGATGCCGCTGCAGGTGGACGACGGCGGCGCGGCCGCCCTGCGGGCCACCATCGAGTCCATGGGCGTCGCCGTGCACACGGGCGTCGGCGCGGCCGGCGTGCAGATCCACCCCGACGGGCGGGCCCAGGCGCTCCGGCTGACCAGCGGCGAGGAGATCGGCTCCGACGTCGTGGTCTTCTCGGCCGGTGTGAGGCCGCGCGACCGCCTGGCCCGCGAGTGCGGGCTCGCCGTGGGCGACCGCGGCGGGGTCGTCGTGGACGGCCACTGCCGCACCAGCGACCCGTACGTCTACGCGATCGGCGAGTGCGCGCAGACGGTCGACGGCAAGGTGTACGGCCTGGTCGCCCCTGGCTACCAGATGGCCGAGACCGTCGCCGAGGCCCTCGCGGGCGCGGGCGAGCTGACCTTCACCGGGGCCGACACCTCCACCAAGCTCAAGCTGATGGGCGCCGACGTGGCCTCCTTCGGCGACCCCTTCGCCCCCGAGGGCCGCGACGGGGCCGTCTCGGTGGTCTTCTCCGACGCCCGCGAGGGCGTGTACAAGAAGCTGCTGCTGGGCCCCGACGGTGCGCTGCTCGGCGGAATCCTGGTCGGCGACGCGGAGGCGTACGGCTCGCTGAAGCCGCACGCCGGCCGGCAGCTGCCGGCCCCGCCGGAGGCCTTCATCCTGCCGTCGAGCGACGGCATGGCGCTGCCCGGTGCGGACGCGCTGCCCGACGACGCCGTGGTGTGCAGCTGCCACAACATCACCAAGGGGCGCGTGCGCGAGGCGGTGGTCGCGGAGTCCCTCACCGACATCGGCGGCATCAAGAAGTGCACCAAGGCCGGTACGGGCTGCGGCGGCTGCCTCGGCACGCTGCAAGCGGTCCTGGACGCCGAACTGGCCGCGGCCGGCATCGAGAAGCCCCGCGGACTGTGCGAGCACTTCACCCTGACCCGGGCCGAGATCTACGAGAAGATCCGCACCGAGCGCATCCGCAGCTTCAGCGAACTGCTGGAGTCCTATGGCGAGGGCGGCGAGGGCTGCGCCGTCTGCAAGCCGGTCGTCGCGAACGTCCTGGGCACCCTCGCCCCCGACCTCGGCATCGGACACATCCTGGCGGGCGAGCAGGCGGCCCTGCAGGACTCCAACGACCTCTTCCTCGCCAACCTCCAGAAGGACGGCACCTACTCGGTCATCCCGCGCGTCGCCGGCGGCGAGATCACGGCCGAGCAGGTCATCGCGCTGGGCGAGGTGGCCCGGGACTACGGCCTTTACACGAAGATCACCGGAGCCCAGCGCATCGGCCTCTTCGGTGTCCGCAAGGAGCAGCTGCCCGACATCTGGCGGCGCCTGGGCGGCGCCGGATTCGAGTCCGGGCAGGCCTACGGGAAGTCCCTGCGCGCGGTGAAGTCGTGCGTGGGAGCCCGCTTCTGCCGCTTCGGGCAGGGCGACTCCATCCAGCTCGCGATCGACCTGGAGCTGCGCTACCGGGGTCTGCGCACCCCGCACAAGTTCAAGGGCGGCGTCTCCGGCTGCCTGCGCGAGTGCGCGGAGGCCCGGGGCAAGGACATCGGCGTCATCGCCACCGCCAACGGCTGGAACCTGTACGTCAGCGGCAACGGCGGCGCGACCCCGCGCCACGCCGACCTGCTGGCCTCCGACCTGAACACCGCCGAGCTCTTCGCGCTGATCGACCGGTTCCTCATGTACTACATCCGCACCGGCGAGCGCCTGGAGCGGACGTCGGCCTGGCTGGAGCGGCTCGGCGGCAGCACCGCCGGCCTGGACCACCTGAAGGCCGTCCTGATCGAGGACTCGCTCGGCCTCTGCGCGGAACTGGAGGCGCAGATGGAGCGCCACGTATCGGCGTACGAGGACGAGTGGTCCGCGGTCCTGGAGGACCCGGCGGCGCTGGAGCGCTTCGGGACCGTGGACTTCGGGGCGGCCGCGGGCGCCGAAGGCGCCGCGCAGGCGCTGGAGCCGGGCCGCGGGCGGACCGCGGTGCTGCCGGACGGCACCGAGGCCGCGGTCTTCAAGGACCGCGCGGGCGAGGTCTACGCGGTCGGCAACCGGGACCCCTTCTCGGGGGCCGACGTCATCGCCAACGGCATCATGGGCTCGCGCGACGGGGTGCCCGTCGTGGCCTCGCCGATGCACAAGCAGGTCTTCGACCTGCGGACCGGCATCTGCCTGGACGACCCCGAGGTGTCCCTGCCGCTGGTGGACCTCAAGCCTTAAGGCTCTGCGGCCGCCGTACCAACGCACTGTGGGCGATGGGACCTTGTCCTGTCGCCCACACGACGTTCTCCCCTGATGGGAGGCCCCCCGGTAGGCGGACCCTAAGAAGGTCAGGGCTTTCAGCTTCATTTTTCTCAACCCCTCCGAACATTCGGGCCCCTTCGAACCTCCAGGCCCTTCGAACCTTCAGGCCCCTTCGAACCTTCAGGACATGCCATGAGTTCCGCCAAGCAGGACGCGCGCGCGGCGACCGGCCGAGTGCAGGCGCCCGATCCGGCGCAGTACCGCCCCGGTCGCACGATCACGGAGTGGACGCCGGAGGACCCGTCCTTCTGGCAGACCACCGGCAAGAAGGTCGCCACCCGCAACCTGTGGATCGCGGTACCGGCCCTGCTGGTGGCCTTCGTGGTCTGGCAGGTCTGGAGCATCACGGCGACCAACCTCAAGGACGTCGGCTTCGGCTTCTCCCAGTCCCAGCTGTTCTGGCTGACCGCCGTTCCCGGCATCACGGGCGGCACCGCCCGCATCCTCTACACCTTCATCGGCCCGATGATCGGCCAGCGCCGCTTCACCGCGGTCTCCACCGTCGTGCTGATCGTGCCGCTGCTGTGGCTGGGCTTCGCGGTGCAGGACCCCACCACCTCCTACAGCACGCTGGTCGCCATCGCCGCGCTCTGCGGCATCGGCGGCGCCAACTTCTCCTCCTCCCTGGCCAACATCGGCTTCTTCTACCCGAAGCAGGAGAAGGGCAACGCGACCGGAATCAACGGCGGCCTGGGCAACCTGGGCGTCTCCGTGGTCCAGCTGCTCACCCCGATCCTGATCACCACCTCGGTCCTGGCGATCGGCTCGGGCCAGAAGAAGGCGGACGGCTCGGAGATCTACCTCCAGAACGCCGCGTTCGTCTGGGTGCCGGTCCTGATCGTCCTCGCGGCCATCGCCTGGTTCGGCCAGAACGACCTGAAGGTGGCCTCCACCCCCTTCAGCCAGCAGAAGATCATCTTCAAGCGCAAGCACAACTGGCTGATGACCTGGCTCTACGTCGGCACCTTCGGCTCCTTCATCGGTTTCGCGGCGGCGCTCCCGCTGCTCATCAAGACGACCTTCCCGGCGTACTCCGTGGCCACCTACGCCTGGATGGGCCCGGCGCTCGGCGCGCTGGCCCGCTGGGCGGGCGGCTGGGTCGCCGACAAGTTCGGCGGCGCACGGGTGACGATCCTGTCCTTCGTGGGCATGGGCGCGTCGATCATCGGCGTGATCACCTTCCTGCCGGCCGGCTCCGACTCCGGCTCCTTCTACGGCTTCTTCTTCTGCTTCCTCTCGGCGTTCTTCTTCTCGGGCATCGGCAACGGCTCGACCTTCCGCCAGATCCCGGTCATCTTCCGCGGCCAGCACCTCGCCGGCCTGACGGAGGGCACCCCGCAGTACACGAAGGCCCTGAAGCAGGCCGAGATCGAGTCGGGCGCGGTGACCGGATTCACCGCGGCCATCGCCGCCTACGGCTTCTTCTTCATCCCGGCGATGTTCGCCAACTTCGCCGTGACCAGCGCGATGTGGGGCTTCGTCGGGTTCTACGCCAGCTGCGTCGTCGTGGCCTGGTGGTTCTACGCCCGCAAGGGTGCGGAAGCCCCCAGCTAGTCAGTAGCCCCGGCCGGGCCGGCCCGGGTGTGGTGGGGGTCGCCGAGACGGCGGCGCCCGACCCCGCCCGGGCTTTTCGGGGCTCGGCCCCGGACCCGGTTACAGGCGCCTGCGAGACCGTGTGCGGCGCCGCTGCCGGGGGCGCCGCCCCCGGACCCCCGCGCCTCAAACGCCGGCGGGGCTGGATTTCCCGCGGGGCTGTATTCCGGGCCGGGTCGGCCCGGTCATCCCACAGACTGAAAGGCCAGGCCCGTGCTCGGCATGTTCCTGCAGCTCGCCGTCATGGTGGCGGCCATCGCCCTCGGGTCCCGCAAGGGCGGGGTGGCCATGGGGCTCTGGGGAGCCGTCGGGGTCTTCGTGCTCGCGACGTTCTTTGGGGTGACCCCCGCCGACACCTCCGGCATCGTCGACGTCATGCTGATCATCCTCGCGGTGATCATGGCCGCCGCCGCGATGGAGGCGGCCGGCGGCATCGACTACCTCGTCGGACTGGCCGAGAAGGCGATCCGCCGCAAGCCCAGCCGGGTGGTCTACGTGGCTCCCCTCGTCTCCTGGGCCTTCACCCTGGGCGCCGGCACCGCCCACGTCTTCTACCCCCTGCTCCCCGTGATCCACGACGTGGCCCGAGAGGGCGGCGTCCGCCCCGAGCGGCCCATCGCGGTCGCCTCCATCGCGGCTACCTTCGGTATCACCGCCTCGCCCGTCTCCGCGGCCATGGCCGCCATGATCGTGATGTTCGACGGGGACGGCTGGAACCTGCCCCGGATCATGGCCGTCGCCGTGCCGTCCACGCTGCTCGGCGTGCTCGTCGCGGCCACCGTGCAGTCCCGGATCGGCAAGGAGCTCGGCAAGGACACCGAGTACCTGCGCCGGCTGGCCGCCGGTGAGATCGAGGCTCCGGCCCCGGCCGAAGCCGCCCCGCCGCTGCGGCCGCGGGCGCGCTGGTCGGCGTACCTCTTCCTCGGCGGGACCCTCGCCGTCGTCCTCAGCGGTCTCTTCCCGGCGCTGCGCCCCGACACGGCCAAGGGGCCGCTGTCCATGCCCGCCACCATCGAGATCCTGATGATGGCCGTGGCCGCGCTGATCCTCCTGCTGTGCAAGGTCGACGCCAAGCGGATACCCGGCACGGACGTGGCCAAGTCAGGCCTCGTCGCCGTCATCGGGGTCTTCGGGCTGTCGTGGCTGGGGCTGTCCTTCATCGGCGCCAACGAGGCCCGGATCACCGGCGCGCTCGGCGGGGTCGCCCAGGACCACCCCTGGTTCTTCGCGATCATGCTGCTGCTCCTCTCCGCGCTGCTGTTCAGCCAGGCCACGACCACCAAGGCGCTGATGCCCCTCGGGCTTGCCCTCGGTATCCCGGCCCCCCTCCTCATCGCGATGTGGCCCGCCGTGAACGGCTACTTCCTCCTCCCCACCTACGGCACCTTCATCGCGGCGATCAACTTCGACAGGACCGGCACCACCCGCGTCGGCCGCTTCGTCGTCAACCACTCCTTCATGCTGCCCGGTCTGATCACCACGTGCGTCGCGGTATCCACAGGCTTCGCTCTGGTTCAGATTGTCTGACCGGTCCGACCCCTTTCCGCCTGCTCAGCCAGACCTTTTCGAGAATCTTGTGAAAGTTTTCACAAGCGCACGATGGACCTTTGACCTGCTCAAAGTGCCAGGTCAGCCCCGATGGGAGACCCTTGGGGCTGGGGATCAGGGGACTTTCGGGCCCCAGCTCAGGACCAACGCGGCGCCAAATGATCGATCAAAAGGCGTGCAATGGATACAAGCAATGAGGCGACTCGGAAGGTGCGGGCGATGACTGCCACCCCTGCGGAAACCACGAAGAACGGCGAAGCCTGGAACGGCTTCAAGGGCGGTCTGTGGCGCGACGCCATCGACGTCCGCGACTTCATCCAGCAGAACTACACGCCGTACGAGGGTGACGACACCTTCCTCGCCGGTCCCACCGAGCGCACCACCGCCGTGTGGAAGGCGATCACGGACAAGTTCCCGGAGGAGCGCGAGAAGGGCGTCTACGACGTCGCGTACGACATCCCGTCGACGATCACCGCGCACGCCCCGGGTTACATCGACCGCGACAAGGACCTGATCGTCGGCCTCCAGACGGACGCCCCGCTCAAGCGCGCGATCATGCCGTACGGCGGCTGGCGCATGGTCGCCGGCGCCCTGGAGACCTACGGCTACCCGGTCTCCGACGACCTGGAGAAGGTCTTCACGGAGTACCGCAAGACCCACAACGCCGGTGTCTTCGACGCGTACACCCCCGACATCCGTGCCGCCCGCAAGGCCGGCATTGTGACCGGCCTGCCGGACGCGTACGGCCGCGGCCGCATCATCGGCGACTACCGCCGCGTCTCGCTCTACGGTGTCGACCGCCTCATCGCCGTCAAGAAGGAGGAGAAGGAGGAGATCAACTCCCTCCCCGCGGGCAACCGCTCGCTGGAGGAGACGATCCGCCTGCGCGAGGAGCTCTCCGAGCAGATCCGCGCCCTCGCCGAGCTCAAGGCGATGGCCGCCTCCTACGGGTACGACATCTCCGGCCCGGCCACCACCGGCCGCGAGGCCATCCAGTGGCTGTACTTCGCGTACCTGGCCGCCGTGAAGGAGCAGAATGGCGCGGCCATGTCGCTGGGCCGCACCTCCACCTTCATCGACGTCTTCCTCCAGCGCGACATCGAGGCCGGCATCCTCACCGAGGAGCAGGCCCAGGAGCTGGTCGACGACTTCATCATCAAGCTCCGCATCGTCCGCTTCCTGCGCACCCCGGACTACGACGAGCTCTTCTCCGGCGACCCCACCTGGGTCACCGAGTCGATCGCCGGAATGGGCGAGGACGGCCGTCCGCTGGTCACCAAGACCTCGTTCCGCTACCTCCACACCCTCTACAACCTCGGCCCGGCCCCCGAGCCGAACATGACCGTCTTCTGGTCCCCCCAGCTCCCGCAGGGCTTCAAGGAGTTCTGCGCCCGGGTCTCGATCGACACTTCCTCGGTGCAGTACGAGTCCGACGAGCTGATGCGGCCGCGCTTCGGTGACGACACCGCCATCGCCTGCTGCGTCTCGGCCATGCCGGTCGGCAAGCAGATGCAGTACTTCGGCGCCCGCGTGAACGTCGCCAAGACCCTGCTCTACGCGATCAACGGCGGCCGGGACGAGAAGTCCGGCGCCCAGGTCGGCCCGTCCACCGGCGCCCTCACCTCCGAGGTGCTGGACTACGACGAGGTCATGGCGAAGTTCGACGAGCAGATGGAATGGCTCGCCGACACCTACGTCCACGCCCTGAACGTCATCCACTACATGCACGACAAGTACGCCTACGAGCGCATCGAGATGGCGCTCCACGACCGCGACGTGCGCCGCACCATGGCCTGCGGCATCGCCGGCCTCTCGGTCGCCGCCGACTCGCTGGCCGCCATCAAGTACGCCAAGGTCACCGCCGTGCGCGACGAGACCGGCCTCGCCACCGACTACACCATCGAGGGCGAGTACCCGGCCTTCGGCAACAACGACGACCGTGTCGACTCGATCGCCGTCTGGCTGGTCGAGGAGTTCATGAAGAAGATCCGCAAGCACCCGACCTACCGCGGTGCCGAGCACACGCAGTCGGTGCTGACCATCACCTCGAACGTGGTCTACGGCAAGAAGACCGGCAACACGCCGGACGGACGCCGCGCCGGCGAGCCGTTCTCCCCGGGCGCCAACCCGATGAACGGCCGCGACACCCACGGCTACGTCACCTCGGCACTGTCGGTCGCGAAGCTCCCGTACGAGGACGCCGAGGACGGCATCTCGCTGACCAACACCGTCACCCCGGACGGCCTGGGCCGCACCCCCGAGGAGCGGATCAAGAACCTGGCGGGCGTCCTCGACGGCTACATGGCGGTCGACGGCTTCCACATGAACGTGAACGTGCTCAACCGCGACACGCTCATGGACGCCATGGAGCACCCGGAGAACTACCCGCAGCTCACCATCCGCGTCAGCGGATACGCGGTGAACTTCGTCCGCCTCACGCGCGCTCAGCAGCTCGACGTGCTGAACCGCACCTTCCACGGCTCTCTCTGACCCTTACGAGAGCCCACGAACACGCGCGGCCCGGGGCCGGCCCTCACCCGGCCCCGGGACCGCGCGTCACCAGATCAGTCCACGGAATCTGGAAGCTGGAGCACCTGCCATGACCGTCCTCTTCGGTACGAGCCTCCCCGTCGGCCACGCCAACGCGATCAGCGTGAGCGCCGGCCAGACGCCCGCCGCCGCCGCGACCCAGCGGCCGAGCGAGGGCACGGTGCACTCCTGGGACCTGTCCACCGGGGTCGACGGCCCCGGCACCAGGTTCGTGACCTTCCTGTCCGGCTGCCCGCTGACCTGCCTGTACTGCCACAACCCCGACACCATGCGGATGCGCAACGGCAAGCGCACCTCGGCCGACGACGTCATCGCCGAGGCCGGCAAGTACACCAAGTTCATCTCCGCCTCCGGCGGCGGCGCCACCATCTCCGGCGGCGAACCGCTGCTCCAGCCCGTCTTCGCGGGCGAACTGCTGCACCGGATGAAGAACGACCTCGGCCTGCACACCGCACTGGACACCTCGGGCTTCCTCGGGGCCCGCGCCACCGACGCGCTGCTGCGCGACGTGGACCTGGTCCTGCTCGACATCAAGTCCTGGGACCGCGAGACGTACAAGAAGGTGACCGGCCGCCCGCTGGAGCCGACCCTGGACTTCGCCCGCCGCCTCGCCGACCTCGGCAAGGAAGTGCACCTGCGGTTCGTGCTGGTGCCGGGACTGACCGACTCCCGCGAGAACATCGAGGGAATCGCCGCCTTCGCCGGCGGCCTCGACAACATCTCGCGGGTCGACGTCCTGCCCTTCCACAAGCTCGGCGAGAGCAAGTGGGAGGCGCTCGACATGAAGTTCACCCTCCACGACACGCCGTCCCCGACCGCCGCACAGGTCGCCGAGGCGAAGGCTATCTTCGCCGCGCAGGGACTGAACGCGGTCTGAGGGGCGGGGCCCTCGCGCCAGCCCACCCGAGTCCTCACTCGAACGGCGCACCCATAAGCTCCATATAACGGGCCGAATCGGTACGTACCACCTAGCGTGGTGCTGTGTCCGAGCCCTCAGATGTCATCGACGCCGCGCCGCCCCCACCGGCGCCCGAGACCCCGCCGCCGGCCGGGCGGTCCGTCACCGCACGGGCCACCCTGGCCGGCACCGTCGTCTCGCTCCTGCTCATCGTCGCGATCGTGCTCGGCAGCCGACTGCTGCGGGACTTCGACTCCGCCCTGCTGCCCTACGCCGTCGCCACCGTCTTCCTGGCCTTCGGCGTGGCCTACCGGTACACCGTGTGGGTCTCGGCCCCCGGGGCGCGGCGCCTCTTCAAAAAGGGAATCGGCAGCTTCTGGTCGGCGGAGAACTTCCGCAAGGCGCCCACCGCCCTGCCGAAGATGATCGCCACCTACCTCGGCTTCCAGAAGTTCCTCGGCGCCCGCTCGCGCCCCCGCTGGATCGCCCACCAGCTGATGTTCTGGGGCTGCCTCCTCGCCGCGGCGATCACCTTCCCGCTGACCTGGGGCTGGTTCACCTTCACCTCCGAGAGCGGCGCGGGCCCCGGCTACGACATGCGGGTCTGGGGCATCAAGGTCCTCGGCTTCGACGCGCTCAGCGTCCTGGGCTGGCTGATGTTCCACGGCCTGGACATCGCCGCCGTCCTCGTCATCCCCGGAGCCTCGTACTTCCTGTACCGGCGGATGAAGGACCGCGGCGCGATGACCGGCCAGCGCTTCGCCTACGACCTGCTGCCGCTGATCTGCCTGATCGTCATCTCCGTGACCGGCCTGCTGCTGACCTTCTCCTCGATCTTCCTGCACGGCGGCGGATACGAGTTCCTCGCGATCCTGCACATGGTGTCGGTGGTGTTCACCCTCATCTACATCCCGTTCGGGAAGTTCTTCCACATCGTCCAGCGCCCGGCCGCCGTCGGCATGCAGCTCTTCAAGTACACGGCCCGCCAGGACGAGCAGATCTTCCTCTGCAAGCGCTGCGCGGAGCCCATCGACACCGCGCCCTACGTGGAGAACCTGCGCGGCACGATGAAGGACCTGAAGCTCGACTTCGACGCCTGGGCCGAATACTGCCCGCGCTGCAAGCGGGTCCTGCGCGGCAACGCCTACCTGAGCCACGTCAAGAAGGGCTTCAAGTGACCGCGACCGACCCCGCCAAGGCCGCGTCCCGGCCCGTACGCATCTCCATCGACCCCTCCATCGCACCACCCGGCACCCGCAACTTCCGCGACGCCGGAGGCATCCCCGCCGACCAGTGGCACGCCGACCAGAACGGCGAAACCCTGGTCCCCACCCACTGCTGCTTCTGCGGGGTGCAGTGCGGGATGTACCTGCGCGTGGACAAGGGCGGCAAGGTCTTCGGCGTGGAACCCCGCAACCACGACATCAACCGGATGCGGCTGTGCCCCAAGGGCATCAACGCCTACCAGCAGGTCAACCACCCCGACCGGCTGACCGCCCCGCTGATGCGGCGCTCCCGGGACGAGGAGTTCAAGGAGTGCTCCTGGGACGAGGCCCTGGACTTCACCGTCTCCGAGATCCGGCGCATCCAGGAGGCCCACGGCAACGACGCCTTCGGGCTGCTCGGCGGAGCCAGCCTCTACTCCGAGAAGACCTACCTCGTCGGCAAGTTCGGCAGGGTCGCCCTCAAGACGCGGCACGTCGACTACAACGGCCGCCTGTGCATGGTCAGCGCCGCCGGTGCCAACAAGCTCGCCTTCGGCATCGACCGGGCCGCCAACCCGTTCGCCGACATCCTGCTCACCGACTGCCTCCTGATCGCCGGGTCGAACGTGGGGGAGTGCTTCCCCGTGATGACCCAGTACGTGTGGGGCGCCCGGGACCGCGGGGCCTCGCTGATCGTGATCGACCCGCGAGAGACGGCCGTCGCCCGCACCGCGGACGTCCACGTCGCCCTCAAGCCGGGCACGGACTCGGCCTTCTTCAACGCCGTGCTCCACGTGATCGTCAACGAGGGCCTGACCGACGAGGCCTACCTCGCCGCGCACACCACCGGTTGGGACGAGGTCAGGAAGACCGTCCAGGAGTACCCGCCCTCCCGGTCCGCGGAGATCTGCGGCATCCCCACCTCACAGATCGTCCAGGTCGCCCGGATGTTCGGCGGCGCGGACAAGGCCATGGCCTTCCACGCGCGCGGGGTCGAGCACCACTCGCAGGGAGTGGAGAACTGCCTGTCCATCATCAACCTGTGCGTGGCCACGGGGAACCTCGGCAAGCCCGGAGCCGGCTACGGCACCATCACCGGCCAGGGCAACGGTCAGGGCGGCCGGGAGCACGGCCAGAAGTCCGACCTCCTGCCCGGGGGCCGTTCCATCATGAACGAGGAGCACAGGCGCCAGATCTGCCAGATCTGGGGCATCGAGGAGTCCGAGCTCCCGCCCGCCGGCACCTCCATGATGGAGATGGTCTGGCAGATGCAGCGGAGCGAGATCCGAGGCCTGATCGGCATCTGCAACAACCCCTTCGTCTCGCTCCCCAACTACAAGGTGGTCAAGGAGGGCTACGACGCCCTCGAGTTCCACGCGCAGTTCGACTTCTTCCTCTCCGAGACCGCGAACAACGCGCACGTGGTCTTCCCCGTCACCGTCTGGGCCGAGGACGAGGGCGTCATGGCCAACACGGAGGCCCGGGTCGTCAAGCACAACAAGGCCCAGGAGCCGCCCGCCGGGGTCCGTACCGACACGTGGGTGATGTGTGAACTCGCCCGCCGGCTCGGTGTCGGCGACAAGTTCGACTTCCCCGGCTCCCGGGAGGTGTTCGAGGAGCTGCGCGTCGCCTCGGCCGGCACGGTCAACGACTACTACGGCATCACCTACGAACGTCTGGAGGAGACCGGCGGGATCATGTGGCCCTGTCCCTCCACCGACCACCCGGGTACGCCCCGGCTGTTCGAGGGCGGCAAGACCTTCCACCCCGACGGGAAGGTCCACATGCAGGTGGTCGAGTGGCACGCGCCCATGGACGCCTACACCGAGGAGTACCCCCTCTCCCTCACCACCGGCCGCACCGTCGCGCACTTCCTCTCCGGCAACCAGACCCGCCGCCTCGGCGCCCTCGTCGAGCAGACCCCCCGCCCCTGGGTGGAGGTCCACCCCTCGCACGGCTTCCGCAACGGCGATCCGGTCCGGGTGGTCACCCGGCGCGGAAGCGAGGTGTTCCCGGCCCTGGTCACCGAGGCGATCCGCCCCGACACGGTCTTCATCCCGTACCACTGGCCCGTCCCGACTTCGGCGAACGCCCTGACCATCGACGCCCTCGACCCCCGCTCGAAGATCCCCGAGTACAAGGTCTGCGCCGCCCGGATCGAGGCCGCCGAACGCGTCGACGAGGTACCCGCCCCGCCCACCGCACCGGGGCGCGAGGCCTATCCGGAGACCCAGGTCTCCCGCACCGACCCCCTGCCCCCCACGGCCCCGCAGGGCCGTGGCACGGCGGAGAGGAGCTGACCCGCCATGATGGGCCGCACGATCTTCATCGACCCGGGTCGCTGCATCGGCTGCCAGGCGTGCGTCTCGGCCTGCCGCGAGTGCGATTCGCACCGCGGGAAGTCGATGATCCACCTGGACTACACCGAACCCGGCATGTCCGTCGCCTCCCTCCCGAGCGTCTGCATGCACTGCGAGGACCCGGTCGCCCCCTGCGCCGAGGTCTGCCCCGCCGACGCGATCCTGGTGACCGCCGACGGCGTGGTCCAGCAGGCCGACACCACCCGCTGCATCGGCTGCTCCAACTGCGTCAACGCCTGCCCCTTCGGCATCCCGAAGATCGACCTCCAGGCGAAGCTGCAGATGAAGTGCAACCTCTGCTACGACCGCACCGCCTACGGCCTCGCCCCGATGTGCGCGACCGTCTGCCCGACCGGGGCCCTCTTCTACGGAACCCTCGAAGAGCTCCAGGCCGAGCGCCCCGGCGTCCAGGTGGCCGACTCCTTCGTCTTCGGTGACGTCGTCGTCCAGACCGGCGTGGCCATGGTCGTTCCCGCCGACAAGGTCCAGTGGCCCGTCCCCGGCGGCCTGCCCGTCGTCGAGATCAACGGAAGGGACGTGCGATGAGCGTCACCGAGCAGCCTCCTCCGCACCCAGGTCCGGCCTCCGACGGCGGGGCGGCCGCCGACGCCGCGATCGAGCAGCTGCGCGACCGGATCAGCGCGGACTCCCTCACCACCCGCCGGGACTACCTGCGGATCGTCGCCACCGTGTCCGGAGGCCTGGCCATCGGCGGTGTCGGCGTCGCCGCGGGCATCCTGCACCGGCACGGGGACAACGAGGGCCTGCCCGACCCGAAGAAGGTCGCCGACCGGCTGGCCCCCGGCCAGTCCGTGGCCTTCCGGTTCCCCGGCGAGGACGACCGGGCCCTGGCCGTGCGCCTCGGCGACGGCTCCCTCGTGGGCTACTCCGCCGTCTGTACCCACCTGGCCTGCGGGGTGCTGTGGCGCAAGGACCGCGGCCCCGACGGGGAGCTGTACTGCCCCTGCCACGAGGGTGTCTTCGACGCCCGCACAGGCGAGGTGACGGCCGGTCCGCCGCCGCGCCCGCTGCCGAGGATCTACCTGACCGAGCAGGCCGACGGCAGCGTCTGGGCCGTCGCCACCGCCCGGTCGGGGGAGCCGGCCAAGGATGCGCTCTGCCGGCAGTTCGGCGACTCCCACCCGGTGGAGTCGGCCCGTCTGGGCTGTCCCGGTGCCGCCCGGGCGGGCTCCACCGAGAGGAGGGCCACATGAGCGAGACACCGCTGCCGCCCCGCCCGGAGTACCACCCGGGCAGTGCCGAGCCACGGCTCAACCGCCCGGTGCGCGAGCGGTACCCGCAGATCCGCTCCACCAGCGGGTACGGGGACCCCCGGATCCGGCACACGGGCCCGGGCCCGGGAGCCGGCACCGAGCAGGAACCCGAGCGCTCCTCCCGGCTCAACGCGCGCCTCGTCCTGGCCCTCACGGTCGTGATCGGCCAGCTCTGGGCGCTCACCGTGACCGTCAACGAGTGGATGAAGGGAAACACCGGTACGGCCTGGTGGGGGGCGGGATTCCTGACCCTGTCCTTCCTCGTCGTGATCGGACTGTGGCTCCTCGACCCGAAGGACCGATGACCATGTCGATTCCCACGCCGACTCCGTCGGCATCCCGCAGCCATCGCGCGGAAAGCTACAAGCCCGGGGCCACCATCGCCGACTGGCGGCCGGAGGACGACGGCTTCTGGAACTCCAAGGGTCATCGGGTCGCCCAGCGCAACCTGTGGGTCTCGATCCCGGCGCTGATGCTCGGCTTCGTGGTCTGGCAGGTCTGGTCGGTGACCGTGGTCAGGCTGAACGACGTCGGGTTCGGCTTCTCCAAGTCGCAGCTGTTCTGGCTGACCGCCATCCCCGGTATCACCGGCGGCACCTTCCGGATCCTCTACACCTTCATCGGGCCGATGTTCGGCGAGCGGAAGTTCACCGCCTTCAGCACGATCATCCTGATCGCGCCGATGCTGTGGCTGGGCTTCGCGCTCCAGGACACCGGTACGCCCTACTGGGAGCTGGCCCTGATCGCGGCCGTCTGCGGCATCGGCGGCGCGAACTTCGCCTCCTCGATGGCGAACATCGGCTTCTTCTTCCCCAAGCGGGAGAAGGGCAGCGCCAACGGCCTCAACGGCGGCCTCGGCAACCTCGGCGTGAGCGTGGTCCAGCTGGTCGCCCCGCTGGTGGTCACCGCGGCCGTCCTGGGCGCCCCGGCGGGCGGACCCCAGCACGACGCGAAGAAGAACACCGACATCTGGCTGCAGAACGGCGCCTTCCTCTGGGTGCCGCTGCTGGTCATCATGGCGCTGGCCGCCTGGTTCCTGATGAACGACCTCAAGGTGGCCGCGGCCCCCTTCAGCCAGCAGAAGATCATCTTCAAGCGCAAGCACAACTGGCTGATGACCTGGCTCTACGTCGGCACCTTCGGCTCCTTCATCGGCTTCGCGGCCGCCCTGCCGCTGCTGATCAAGAACAACTTCGAGGGGCAGGGCTACCAGGCCACCACCTACGCCTGGATCGGCCCGTTCATCGGGGCCCTCACGCGCTGGGGCGGCGGCTGGCTCTCGGACAAGATCGGCGGAGCCAGGGTCACCATCCTGTCCTTCATCGGCATGGCGGCGGCCCTCGTCGTGGTGATCTTCGCGCTGCCGGCCGGTGGCCAGGAGGGCAACTTCTGGCCCTTCTACATCGGCTTCCTGGTGGCCTTCGCCTTCTCCGGCCTGGGCAACGGCTCGACCTTCCGGCAGATCCCGGTGATCTTCCGGGACAGCCACATGAAGGCCGCCGAGGGCAAGGGCCCCGAGGCGCAGGCCGCGGCGCTCAAGCAGTCGGAGATGGAGTCGGGCGCCGTCACCGGCTTCTCCTCGGCCATCGCGGCCTACGGCTTCTTCTTCATCCCCGCGATGTTCGCGGCGATGGCCGTCACCAACGCACTGTGGATCTTCATCGGCTTCTACGCCACGTGCCTGGTGGTCTGCTACTGGTTCTACGCCCGCAAGGGCGCCGAGGCTCCCAGCTGAGCGGGGCCGGCGGCGGGGGCGGCCGTACCCTGGAGGCATGAGCGACACCCCCGCCACCGACCCGCACGCCCCGAAGCCCGCCCCTTCGAGCGCCCCGAAGTCCAGGCCGAAGCCGCGCCTGGACTTCGGCGACCCGCTGGACCAGCAGTCCTCGGACGACACCGACCGGGGCTGGGGCGAGCGGCCGCCCGCCGGCGGAAGCGCGGCCGACCTGGCCCGCTTCCTCGACGAGAAGCCTCCGCACCACGTCTGACCGCAGGGACCGCCTAGAGCCGGGGGCCCGGGGAGTCCGACTGGACCTGCCCGCCGCCCGCACCGCGCTGGGCGACCAGGGCGTCGCGGATCTCCTTGAGGACCTCCAGCTCGGTGATCTCCATGGTCTCCTGGACGCCTTCCTTCGCCTTGCGGCGCGCCTCCTGCCGGGCGAGGTACTTCGACATCGGCAGCACCATGAGGAAGTACACGACCGCGGCGGTGATCAGGAAGGTCAGCGCGGCGTTGAGCACCGAGCCCCAGAGGAGCTCCACGCCCGTCGGCTTGCCGTCCGCGCCGACTCCGCAGGGATCCTTGATGCAGCTCTTGTAGGCGTCCAGACTCTGCGTGCCGACGAGGCCGATCACCGGGCTGATCAAGCCCTTCACGACCGAATTCACGATGTTCGTGAACGCGGCGCCGATGACCACGGCCACCGCCAGGTCGACCACGTTGCCGCGCATTAGGAAGGCCTTGAAGCCTGCCAGCACGCTCACCTTCTTCTTCTCGCTCACCACTGAGCCCTTCTTCGTATCTGCCGAACATGGAGCCAACGGTTCCGAAAGCTACGGCAGTTTGGGCATGGGGTGTCCAATCGACTCCCACCCCACGGTGACTTGACTGCACGTTCGTGCGATTCAACACAACGTCACCGCCAGTCGGGACACGGTCCCCGCCCCCACGAGAGCCCGCGCGGTGTCCCGGGGAACGGACAGCACCACCAGCGCCCCGCCGTCCCCAACGCCCGGCTCCGCAGAAGGCACTTCGGCGACCCGGGCCCCCGCCGCCACCACCCGGGGCGGCCCGCCGCGCTCCGCCGCGACCACGTCCACCCGGTCCCCGGGCCGCAGCAGCCGCACCGTCGCCGCGTCCGCGATGCGCACCGGCGCCGACACCAGCCGCACCACCGCCGGAGGAGGCTGCGCCGAGGGAGGTGCGGAGCCCCGCGAGGCCCGCGCCTCGGTGCCGCCCACGGCCAGCACGGCCGCCACGACGGCCAGCCCGGCCGCCGCCCCGCGCCGCCGGCGCCGCACCGCCCTGCGCAGCCGGTCCCCGGCCCGCCCCACCCGGAGCGGGGCGAAGGGGGGAACGGAGCGCGCGGGGGGACACGTACCGGACGAGGGGGCACGGGGGACGGGGGAGGGGCGCACCGGGGTGTGGACGTGGGGTGCGGAGAAGGAAGGGACGCGGGAGTTCGCGGTCATGGAGGCCACCACCTGACGGAGTGAGCCCGGAGTCCGGGGGCCGGAGTCCGGTGCCCGGACCCAGCGCCCGGACACCCCACACGATCCGCCGTCCCGCCGGATCCCGCTCGGCCCTGTGGACCGTCCCCAGCTTGTGGATATCCCCGTCACCCGCAGGAGTTACCGCCCCGCCGAGACCCTCCGCAGCGCCGCCACCGGATCGGCGGCCCGCGTCACCGACCGCCCCACCACGACGTGCGAGGCCCCGGACGCGAAGGCGGCCCACGGGGTGTCGGAGCGGGCGTGATCGGAGCGGGCGTGCCCGCCCGCCTGCCCGCCCGGCAGGGTCACGCCCGGCGTGACGATCAGCCGGTCCGGCCCCAGCAGCCTCCGCAGCGGCCCGGCCTCCCGGGGCGACCCGACGACCCCGTCGCATCCGGCCTCCGCCGCCAGCCGGGCCAGCCGCAGCACCTGCTCGTCGACGCTCACGCCGCTGCCGCCGCCGCTGCCGGCGTGATCGCTACCGCTACCGCTACCGCTACCGCTACCGATGCCGATGTCCGCGAGATCGCTCCCCGTCATGCTCGTGACCACCGTCAGCGCGAGCACCCGTAGCCCGGGGAACTCCCGCGCGGCGTCCACGGCGGCCGTCATGATCCCCGTACCGCCCATGGAGTGCACGGTGACCACGGACGCGCCGAGGGCGCCCGCGGCGCGGACGGCTCCGGCCACGGAGTTCGGGATCTCGAAGAGCTTCAGGTCGAGGAAGACCTCGTGGCCCTGGTCGACGAGCCCGCGCACCAGGTCCGGCCCGGCGGCGGTCAGCAGCTCCAGGCCGACCTTGTAGAAGCCGCAGGCGCCCCCGAGGCGTGTCACCAGGGCCTCGGCGGTCGACCGGTCGGCGAAGTCGAGGGCGACGATGACCTGGTGGTTGGGGGTGGTGTTCACCCCGTCAGTGTCGTCGGCGGCGCTCGGAGGGAATCCAGCGGGCCTTCCGCCAGGCGGCGAACCCGGGTGCACCCGAGCGAACCCGGGCGCACCCGAGCGAGCCCGAGCGAGGCCCGGGCGCACCCGGGCGAGCCCCGGAAGCGGGGGGGGGGGGGGGGGTGCGGGCCCCCCCCCCCCCCCCCCGCCCGCCCGCCGGGGGGCCGCCGGGGGGGGGATATAAAAAAAAAAGAACCCCCCACAACAAAAAGAAAAGGC
>NZ_JBHXKA010000076.1:0-38395 GCF_042722885.1 Streptomyces sp. NPDC058401 | reverse complement strand
TCGCGATGGCCTTCGGCCACCCTTGACCGACCGACCCACCCCGAAATGCCACAAGACTTCCGGGATCCCCCCGGGGAACGGCCGGGAGGGAGGAGGGGGAGGAGCGGGTCGGCTTCACATGCGTAGCCCTGCTCGGCTGGATGGGCATCCCTGCACCGCCCCGGCAGGACCGTGACCTCAGTCGGAATAGACGTGCGGGGCGGTCAGAGCGTCCAGGGGCGGGCGTCTGGGCACCCTTCCCGTGACCGTCGAGTGGCGCCCCGAGTGAGGGGGCGTTCTGCCGCCTCTCAGGGGCGGGGGGCGCGACAGATCGCTACGTGCTCCCGGTTGGATTGGCGGGTGCCGGCCGGCCGTGGTCGGGGAGGTTAGAGCCAGCCGCGTTGGGAGGCTTTGAGGCCGGCTTCGAAGCGGCTGGTTGCGTCCAGGCGTTCCATCAGGGCGGACATTTGGCGGCGTACGGTGCGCAGGGAGACTCCGAGGCGTTTGCCGGCGGCCTCGTCGGTGAGGCCGGAGGCGAGCAGTTTGAGGAGTTCGCGTTCGTTCTGCGTGATGCCGTCCTGGGGTGCTCGTGCGCGGGTTGCGCCGAGGGGGACGGCCGTGTCCCAGGTCTGTTCGAAGAGGGTGACGAGCGAGGCCACTATGCCGGGTGCGGTCGTACACAGTGCGCCTGAGCGGGAGTTGGCCGGGTCGATCGGGACGATGGCGGTGGTGCGGTCGAAGACCAGGAGGCGGGGTGGGAGGAGTGGGCTCGTGCGTACTTCGCCTCCGTTTTCGGTCGTCCACTGGGCGTAGGTGAAGGTGGCCAGGTCGTTCCTTGCGCTGTCCTGGTAGATGACGCGCATGTCGATGCCGCCGGCCAGGGCCTTCTCGTCGAGGATCCGGGAGGCGTCCAGGCTTGCCTGGGACTGGGCGCCTCCCGGTGCGATGGCGAGGCATTCGAGGGTCATCTCCTCGGTGAGTGCCTCCAGTCGGGACTGGATGGCGTCGAGTCCCACGAGGCGTTCGGTGCCGTCGGTCTCCGTGTTGGGCCGGAGGCCCGCGTACTCGGCGACCGCGCGGGCGGCGGCTGCCTTGCTCAGGTCCAGTGCGTGCCGGCGGCGGATCAGGTCCTCTTCCTGGCGGCGCAGCAGTTGTTCCAGGCCGGCTTCCGGGCTGACGGGGCGCAGCCTGCCGATGGTGTCCCGGGACGGTGTGAGCAGGCCGAGGTCGATGAGCTGGTCCAGGCAGTCCCTCACCTGGGACTCGGTGAGCCCCGTCTGCTGTGCGAGCTCGGCCACGGTGCCGGTGGGCCGCGTCAGCATCCCCCGGTAAACGGTCTCCAGTTGCGTATCAAGTCCCAACGCTTCGAGCACAGTTCAGCCCCCCGGCCGTGATGTGGGTGATCAACCCCGTCCGGTCGATCGTAATCGCCAGCGTGTCCTCATGGTGCCTGACTGCTTGATGCCATTCGTGATCTCTTCCGGCGGGGCGGACGGGTCAGCAGGATGGTGTTCACCGGCCGGGGGATGCGAATCCCACCCAAGGCCAGGGCCCGAGAGGCCGGCCGGTGCGGCGCGCTCCTTCCGTCAGAGATCCACGAATCCAGGGGAATCCATGTCTCGCTCCATGCGCTTGCTCGCTGCCGCCGGCCTCACCGTTCTTCTCTCCGCCACCGCCGCGGTCGCCTCCGTGGCCACGGCCGGACCGGGTGTCATCGGCTGGGATTCGGTCCAGGCGGCAGGCGTGGGTGCCCAGGTCATCGGTTGGGATTCCGCTCCGGCGGACCGTCAGGTCATCGGCTGGGACTGAGCCGGGTGCGGGTGATTCTGGGGCACCTGGCCCGAACAGCGGCCGACCCAGTCCCCGCGACCACGGTTCCGCTGATCCAGGATCTGCTCTGGGCGCACGCCAGGCCGTCCGATGGTCTGGAGCACGTACGGGTCCGAACTGCCGCCCACGGACTGGACATCTACCTCTTCGTCAGCGCCCCGACCGAGGCCTCGGCGATGGCACGGATGCGCGGCCTGTTCCAGCGCGTCGAGCAGCCGGTCGCCCGGCACGGTTTCGGCATCTGCCCGCGCTGACTTCCTGCACGACGGCGAAGCCGCGTGAGGGCTGGCGATTTAACTCGCCGCCCCCTTTCTCGTTCATCCCCCGTTCTTCACACACCCGGAGCCGTCATGCCCGCACGACCGATCCGACCCGCCTTCAGCGCCGTCTCGGTGGCCCTCGCCGTCTGCGCTGCGGCCATGGTCACCGCCGGCTGTGGCGCCGACTCGGGCCCGGACACCGCCGCCGCCCCGGCCACGGTGTCCCAGGCCGCGACCCAGCCGGCCCCGGTCCCCACGACGAGCGCTCCGCCGCCGGGCAAGGAGTCCGCCAAGCCGGAGGAGGGGCAGCCGGCCCCGGTGCCTGTCGGAAAGGCGGAGCCGGGGAAGGGCGATCCGGGCACGGCGCGCACGGTGGCCGTCAAGCCGGAGGGACTGGAGAAGCTGCCCGTCGAAAAGTCCCTCGGCTGGAAGCCCGACGGGGCCCTGAACAGCCAGGAGCTGCACGGGCAGAAGATCACGCTGAACGAGTGCGCGGCCGTATCGGGCGCCACGCTCTGGCAGCAGCAGGGCTACCTGAGTGCGGCCAGGAACGCCGCCGGCCAGCAGCTGTTCTCCTTCCCCGACGCCGCGTCCGCCAAGGGTGCGTACGACCGGCTCGTCGCCGACATGAACACCTGCCAGAGCACGTCTCGGGAGCTCCAGGCCCGTGAGGGCGTGCCGCAGGACGCCGTCGTGACCGCCACTGCCACCGCCGAGGACGGCGCCGCCTGGTCGCGGCACTGGACCGGAGACGGCGGCATGTCGGCCCGCGACGTACAGACCAACCACCTCTACGCCGTCCACCAGGGCGAGCACCTCACGCTCTTCCAGTTCGACGAGCTGGCCGAGCGCCCCGCACCGCCGCACGACACCGGCACCGACGCCGCCGTACTCGGCGCGCTCGCCGCCCAGAAGTGATCCCGCCTCGCGTCGGGAAAGGCCGATCTCAACTTTCTTCTTCAGGAGTCACGTTGTCCGTCAAGATCTCGACCTTCCGCACCACGAGCATCATCACCGCGGCCGTCGCGGCCTCGCTCGTCCTGTCCGTCCTTCCCGCCCAGGCCGACAGCCTCCAGGCCAACGGCGCCCCGGTCACCTCCACCGGCTCACTGGGCAACAACGCCGCCCCCGGCGGCAAGGTAACCCGCAGCCAGGCGATATCCAGGGCCCAGGTATGGGTGGACCAGCGGGTCCCCTACAGCACGAACGGCCTCGAAGCCCCGTACAGCTGGTGGGCCGACAGTAAAACCGGCGGCCGCTACCGACAGGACTGCTCCGGCTTCGTATCGATGGCCTGGCAGCTCAACTCCAGCCGCACCACCCTGACCCTGCCCGCCGTCTCCGAGAAGATCAACAAGACGGACCTGAAGCCCGGAGACGTCCTCAACAGCAACGATCACGTCGTCCTGTTCGCCGGCTGGCGCGACAAGGCCGCGGGCACCTTCAACTACTACCAGGAGAGCGGCGGCTCACGGCCGACGAACTACAACACCAACGGCAACCTGTACGCGGCAACCCTGTCGAGCCACCCCATGAGCAGCTACTCGGCACTCCGCTACGACAACATCGCCGAGGACACCGTGCCCGTGCCGACCCCCGCGTCGCGGGTGCACGTGGAGATCGTGGGTGCCGATGGTGGGATGCACAACACCGATGCCGATTACGAGGCGGGTCAGTGGACCGGGGCGTGGACCGCCATGGGCGGCAGCGCACTGAAGGGTCTGACGAGCGCGGTGACCGGCAACACGATGCACGTCTTCGCCCTGGGCTCGACGGGCCGCGTGTATACGAAGGACGCCAACTACACCACTGGCCAGTGGAGTTCTGGGTGGCAGGAAGTGCCCGGTGATTTCGAGGGTGCGACGGCGATCTCGGCCTCCGCGACCGGTAACCAGGTCCACCTGGAGGTTCTCGGTGCGGGCGGCACGATGCACAACACGGACGCGGACTACGGAACGGGCCAGTGGACCGGCGTCTGGGCGGACATGGGTGGCAGCGAGCTGAAGGCCCTGACGACCACGGTGACCGGCAGCACGATGCACGTCTACGCCGTGGGGGCCGGGGGTCAGGTCTTCACGAAGGACGCGAACTATGCGACCGGTCAGTGGTCGGGTTGGCAGTCCGTTCCGGGTGGCTTCGCGGGTGCGACGGCGATCTCGGCTTCCGGGATCGGCAACCAGGTCCACCTGGAGGTCGTGGGTGCGGACGGCTCGATGCACAACACGGACGCGGATTACGGAACGGGCCAGTGGACGGGCGTCTGGGCGGACATGGGCGGTACCGGCCTGAAGGCGCTGACGACGGCGGTGACGGACAAGACCATGCACGTCTACGCCGTCGGGGCCGGGGGCCAGGTCTTCACGAAGGACGCGAACTACGCCACCGGGCAGTGGAGTGCGGGTTGGCAGGAGGTCCCGGGCGGCGGGGCCGGTGCGACCGCCATCACCGCCTCCACCACCAAGTAACACCCCGGCAGGACAGGGGCATGACGCCCGGACGTCATGCCCCCGTCCCGCTCACGGCGCCGAGCCCCTTGGCCGGCACCCCGCCCCCGTCCTTGCGCCCAGGAAGTCGATTCCCTCATGAAGAACCACGCCCGACGCCTCCTCTCCATAGCCGTGATGACCGGCGCCCTCGCGGCACCGATGCTGGTCGCCGCAGGCCCCGCGCACGCACTGCTCCCCAACCGGTCCTGCGGAACCATTGCCGGCAGCGACAGCACGACCGCCGCGAACCTCAACAAGGTCCTCACGGGCAAACTGCGCAACGCGATGACCCCCTACCGCCTCTCCTGCGCGCGGGCCATAGCCGACGCCACCCACGCCCGAGGCCTACCGGACCGGGCCGCGGTCATAGCGATCACGACGGCCATCGTCGAGTCCGTGCTGGAGAACAACCCCAACAGGCTGGACCTCGACAGCGTGGGCCTCTTCCAGCAGCGGGACAGCTGGGGGACGTTCGAGCAGCGGCTCAACCCCGCTTGGTCCACCAACGCCTTCCTCAACGAGATGGTGCACCTCTATCCGAACAACTCCTGGCAGAGCCGGGAGATCGGTGTCGTCTGCCAGGCGGTCCAGCGTTCCGCGTACCCCTCCCGCTACCAGCCCGAGGCCGCCGACGCACAGCGGATCCTCAACGCGCTCGCCACCCCTCCCCCCGCGCCGACGCCCGCGTCGAGGGTGCACGTGGAGATCGTGGGTGCGGACGGTGGGATGCACAACACCGATGCCGACTACGCAACCGGTCAGTGGACCGGGACGTGGACCGCCATGGGCGGCAGTGCACTGAAGGCTCTGACGAGCGCGGTGACGGGCAACACCATGCACGTCTTCGCCCTGGGCTCGACGGGCCGCGTGTACACGAAGGACGCCAACTACACCACCGGTCAGTGGAGTTCCGGCTGGCAGGAGGTCCCGGGCGATTTCGAGGGTGCGACGGCGATCTCGGCCTCCGCGACCGGCAACCAGGTCCACCTGGAGGTTCTCGGTGCGGGCGGCACGATGCACAACACGGACGCGGACTACGGCACGGGCCAGTGGACGGGCGTCTGGGCCGACATGGGCGGCACCGGCCTGAAGGCCCTGACGACCACGGTGACGGACAAAACGATGCACGTGTACGCCGTCGGCTCCGGTGGCGAGGTCTTCACGAAGGACGCGAACTACGCCACCGGGCAGTGGAGTGCGGGCTGGCAGGAGGTCCCGGGCGGCGGGGCCGGTGCGACCGCGATCACCGCCTCCACCACCAAGTAGCAGCACCACCACCACATGGCACTCGGCCCGGTCGCCCCTACCGCATCGACGGTCGGGGCGACCGGGCTGTTCCGGCGGTGCCCGCAGGCTCGTAGGCGGCGGCGACCTTGAGGAGCCAGGCGATCTCCTCGCGCGGGGTGCGGCCCCCGGTGGTGCGGTCGAGGGTGGCGGGGAGTGCGGGGGCCGGCAGGCCCGAGGCCCGCTGTTGCACGGAGAGCCGGAGCCAGTGGGCTTCCGTTGCGGCCCGGTCCGTGTCGGGCGACTCGGAGGACTCCTCGGCGGGGGTGTCGTCGCGCAGGGCGAGGGCGGCGTCGCGGATGGCGAAGGCCCGGTGGGCCACGTCGAGGGAACGGTCGCCGAAGGCGAACAGCTCGCGGAAGCGGCTGGTCGCGGGGGTGCCCAGGACCACGTGCGGCACCGCCGTCACGAGGTCCGCCCACAGCGGGTGCAGGCGCCACAGCGCGTACTGGTCACGGAAGTAGCGGACCAGGGAGCGGGTCGGCGGAATGGATACGCCGAGGACGAGCAGCATCACGCTGACGGCGGGCAGCAGCTCGCATATCGGGTCCGTCAGAGGTACGGGATTGCCGTCGGCGTCGAGGATCGTGGAATCGCCCTCCCGCAGGACGAAGTAGATCCGGTAGAGGGTGTAGAGGACCCCGTTGGCCGTCGCGGCTGCCAGGCAGGTGACGCCGACCCGGAGCAGGCCGGGGGCCACGTTGCGGCGGTTCGACCAGAAGAGGACCGTCGCCTGTACGGAGGATGCGGCGTACACGGAGTAGAAGACGCCGAGGTAGAGCTGCACACCGGGGTGGCCGTAGTGGGCGTCGATGCCGTACGCGCCGGTGTAGTCGTGCGGCAGGACGAACACGAAGAGGGCCGTCAGGACGGCCATCGCGGTACCGGTGAAGATCAGCCTCCGGCGCGCGGCGCGCTCCTGACCGGGCCGCTTGTGGATCGCGTGGACGTAGTCGAGGAGAAAGGAGGCGGCCGCGACTCCGGCGAGGTGCTTGACGAGCAGGGTCACGTCGCCGATCCCGGTCACCGACTCCAGGAAGTCCGCGATCCGGGGCGGGCGGGTGCTGAGCCCGAGCGCACCCGCGAGGAAGGTGGCCCACAGCGCACGGTTCGCCCGGGTGGCGAACGCGGAGGGCGCACGCCAGATCACCACGCTCCAGGCGAGCAGGGGCATCAGCCATTCGAACAGCGGACGCATCAGCGCCTCCTCCAGCGGCGGGTACGGACCGGGTGCAACAGGCTCTCGGCCAGCCGGCTGGAGGCGGGATCGACCGGTTCGGCGGACCCGCAGCGGTCGGCCAGCAGGAGCGCGATCATCTCCGCCTCCTGCTCCTCGGCGGTGTCGTAGCTCGTACGGTTCGCGCCCATCACCTGGGCCACGGCTTCCGGCGTCAGATCGGGCAGCAGGGCAGCCAGGTGGGACAGTTCCAGGACGCCCGAATGGCCACACAGGACATGGCCGAGCTCATGGAGCTTGATGAGGTCCTGGTGCGCGGGGCTGGTGTGCTGCTCGTAGAAGACGACGTCGATGCTCGGCAGCGCGATCCACATGCCGCAGGGTGCGTCACGGCCCAGCACGGGCAAGGGCTCCATCACGATGGGCCGGCCGCGCCGCTGTTCGAGGGAGGCGCGGAAGCCTTCGACGGTGAACGGGCTCGGCAGGTCCAGGCCCGCGAGCACGGCCTCACAACGTTTGCGCAGACCTCGGGGAAGCGGCATGTCTGAAGGAACGTTTCTGTCGAGGCGGAAGGGGAGCAAAACCCACTGGTCGCACTCAAGAGCCATGGGTCGAACCACGCCCGGATTCATGCCTACCGGCACTGTCCTCAAGCTGTTTGAGCTTGTCGGCAAGGGCGACCAACATGTGAAGGCTGCCGTCCGACAGCCCCGAAGCCCGCTGGACGAGGCTGACCACCTCGGAGTTGCCCAAGGCCTGCCGCAGATCGCCGATCTTCTCCAGCCGCTCCAGCTGTTCGTCCACCACGGCGGCCTTCGAGTCGTCCACGAAGTAGCTCGCACCGGCCCGGATCCCGAAGCCGCGGCCGAGCCAGTCGAGCGTGTCCACGGTCGGGTTGGGGACCTGCCCCTTCTGGTTGATGCCGTGGTGCAGGTTGCGGATCGTGTCCTTCGAAATGACGTCACGCCCGGCCAACCGATTGATGCGCTCGGTCAGTTCCCGATAAGTCGGCGCCCGCCCACCCGCCTTGACCGCCTCACGGCCGATCAGCCGGTCCAACCGCTCAGCAATCCTCCGCGCACGATCCGCCGAACGCACAGGTCCCTCCGCACCACCGGCGACGCCGTGCTCCACCGAGTTCACCCATGCCCCCCATCAAGACCCCCACCGTACCGTCGGCCCACCACCCCCCGGTACGCCACCGACCCGCCACCGAACCGAACCAGCCACGGCCGCCCGGCACCCGCCAATCCGCCCGGGAGCACGTAGCGATCTGTCGCGCCCCCCGCCCCTGAGGGGCGGCAGAGCGTCCCCTCACTCGGGGCGCCACTCGACGGTCACGGGAAGGGTGCCCAGACGCCCGCCCCTGGATGCTCTGACCGCCCCGCACGTCTATTCCGACTGAGGTCACGGTCCTGCCGGGGCCGTGTCCAGATGCCCTCCGGCCGGAGAACGGCTGCGCATCTCAGACGAGGCCGCTCCTCTCCACTCTCCCTCCCGGCCGTTCCCCGGGGGGATCCCGGAAGTCTTGTGGCATTTCGGGGTGGGTCGGTCGGTCAAGGGTGGCCGAAGGCCATCGCGAAGCGACGCGACGAAGGAGCGCCCTTGAGGGACCGACCCGCACCGAAAGGACACTGGACTGCCGGGCTCCCCCCGGACCTTGTCGAAGCCAAGGACCAACCCGCAGCCCAACCCCCCCACCCCAACCCCCCCACCCCAGCCCCCCCACCCCCCTACCCCGCCTGCAACGCCAACGTCGGGGACAGCTTCGCTGCCCGGACGGCCGGGTAGAGGCCTGCCACCGTGCCGATGGCCAGGGTTGCTGCGAAGCCGCCGGTGACGGCCCAGAGGGGGACGACCCAGGGGAGGTCGCCGGCGCGGGCGTACACGGCGGTGGCTGCGCCGCCCAGCACGATGCCGGCCAGGCCGCCGAGGCCCGACAGGAGCAGGGACTCCGTGACGAACTGGATGCGGATCTGGCCCTTGGTGGCGCCCAGGGAGCGGCGCAGGCCGATCTCGTGGCGGCGTTCCAGCACCGAGATGATCATCGTGTTGGCCACCCCGACCCCGCCCACCAGCAGGGCGATGCCGCCCAGGCCGAGGAGGAGGGTGCTGAAGGCGCCCTCGGTGGCGGCCTTCGCCTGGAGGGCCGCCGAGGGGTCGGTGACCGCGACCGTGGCCGGGCTCTCGGGGTTGGCCGTCTTGGCGATGAGCCCGCGAACCTCCTGGACGCGGTCGTCGGCGGAGCGCTCGTAGACGGACGTGGGATGGCCGTCGAAGCCCAGGAGGCTCTGCGCGGCGTCCCAGCCGATGAGGGCCGAACGTTCGATCTCCGGGGCCAGCGGGATGGGATCCAGGATGCCGATGACGGTGAAGTACTGCCCGGCGATGAACACCTGTCCGCCCGGTCCCGTGATGCCCAGTCGCTCGGCGGTGACGTGCCCGAGCACCACGGACGGGTAGCGGCCCGTGGCGTCGTTGAGCCAGCTCCCGCTCTGCATCCGGGCCCGGAGGGTCTTCAGGAGGTCGCCCTGCGCCGCCTTGAGGGCGATGCCGCTGGTCTCCTCCTTGGGGATGTTCTCGCTACGGCGGACGGACTCCTTCACGTCGCCCGTCGTACCGACCGATTCGACCCCGTCGATCCGGGCGATCATGCCGGGGGCGTCCTTCGGCAGCTTGGTGTCCTGTCCGGAGAACATCGACGGGGCGGGTGTCGCGACCATCATGTTCGTGCCGAGCTTGTCGAGTTCCTGGAGCAGCTTGGCCTGGCTGGACGAGGAGATGCCGACGACCGCGATCATCGTCGCGATGCCGATGGCGATCCCGAGCGCGGACAGGAACACGCGCATGGGCCGCGAGCGCAGCCCCGCCGATCCGACGTGGAACACGTCCCGGGGCCCGAGCCGCGGAGGCGACAACTTGCGGGCCTTCTTCTCGGCGGCGCGCGCCGTCTTCTCGGCCGAGCGGGACTTCGTACGGGTACCGGACCCCATCACGCACCCACCCCCAGCGTGCCGGGGTTCCCCAGCGGGCCCGCGTTCCCCACCCGACCCAGGCCCCCCACCCCATCCGCGTTCCAGAAATCGGCCACGATCTCGCCGTCCCGGATGCGGACCTGGCGGGGCAGGCTCGCCGCGATCTCGTTGTCGTGGGTGATCACGGCGATGGTGGCCCCGTCCTGGTTGAGCTCGTGCAGCAGTTCCATCACCGACTCGCCGGACGCGGTGTCCAGGGCGCCCGTCGGTTCGTCGGCGAGCAGCAGGTCCGGTTCGCCCGCCACCGCGCGGGCGATCGCCACGCGCTGCTTCTGCCCGCCGGACAGTTCGTGCGGCCGGTGGTCCATGCGGTCGCCGAGGCCGACGCGCTCCAGGGCGCGTTCCGCCCGCCGGCCGCGCTCGGTGCGGGAGAGGCCGGAGTAGAGCAGTCCCTCGGCGACGTTGGCGCGGGCGCTGATGCCCGGTACCAGGTGGAAGGACTGGAACACGAAGCCGACGTGCCGGGAGCGCAGGGCGGACAGGGAGCGGTCGGAGAGGCTCGCGATGTCGTACCCGGCGATGGCGACGCGCCCGGCGGTCGGCCGGTCCAGCGTGCCGACGATGTGCAGGAGGGTGGACTTGCCGGAGCCCGACGGCCCGACGATGGCGAGGAGCTCGCCGTTGAGGACGGTCAGGTCGACTCCGCGCAGGGCCGCAACCCCGCCGGGGTACTCCTTGGTGACGCCGGCCAGTTCGACGACGGCGTGGGCGTGTTTGTTCATGACGCGGGGACTCCTACGAGCATGCCCTCCTTGAGGGCCTCCCCCTTCACCTCCACCCGGCCCTGGCCGAACATGCCGAGCTCGACCTTGACCTCGCGGACCTTGCCGTCCTCGACGACCTGGACCCCGAAGCCGCCTTCGGCGAGGGCGAGGAGCGAGTTGACCGGTACGGAGAGCACCCCCTTGCGGACCTCGCCCGTGAGGCTCACCGAGACCGGGGACTGGTCGGGGCCCGTGGCCTCGGCGGGGTTGTCGAGGACGACCTCGACGTCGACCTTCGGCTTCTTGTCACCGCCGCCGCCCCCGCCCCCGCCGCCGCCCGAGGACGGGTCGTCGCCGTTGGCGGTGGCGCCGACCGAACTGATCTTGCCCTGGGCGGTGCCGCCGCCGGGCAGGCTCACGGTCACCGGGTCGCCGGTCTTGACCTTGCCCGCCTTGGCCACATCGAGCTGCATGCGGACCATCCGCTCGGTGCCGGTCAGGGTCATGACGGGCTTGCCGACGGAGGCCTCGTCGCCGACGGCCATGTCGTTCTTCTGGATCCGCTGGGGTCCGGAGGCGAAGGCGATGTCGCCCTTGCCGACCTCGCCGGTCTCCTTCACCTTGTGGGACTTCTGCCAGCGTTTGACCGCGGTGGCCGTGCCGTCGGTGAAGGTGCCGTCCGTGGTGTCCAGGCCGGTGCCGAAGCCCAGTGCCTGGAGGTTCTGCTTGAGCTGCTTGACGTCCTCGCCCTTGTCCCCGGACTTCAGGGACCGGTACATGGGGGTGGAGCCGTACATCAGACGCACCGGCTTGCCGTTGACCTCGTAGAGCTTGCCGTCACGCTCGACGGACGAGCCGACGGGCGCCACCCAGGTCAGGGTCGCGGAACCGGAACCGCCTGAGCCCGCACCACCAGCACCCGCCGCACCACCGGCACCTCCCACACCACCAGCCCCCGCAGCCCCGCCCGCCCCGCCGCCGGCGTCCGCGCCCACCGCGTTGAGCTTGCGCTCCTTCGTGAAGCCGAGCGTCCCGTCGACCTTGAACCCGGAGCTCAGGTCGCCGCGCTTGACCGGCTCCGTGGCCCCCGGCAGCCCGTCCGTGCGGTCCTGCTTCGCGTTGCCGCCGCCCGAGTCGCCCTGGGCGACCACCGCGTACCCGCCGCCCGTGACGGCGAGCACCACGGCCAGTGAGCCCAGGACCCACTTCCTGCCCTTGCTCACTTGTCCTCGCTGCACTTGTTGAGCTGGGCCATGAAGGCGTCCTTGTCGGCGCCCTCGGGTATCGAGAACCCGGTCCGGGCGTTTCCGTTGAACTCCGGGTCCGGCATGTCGAAGCCGTTGTCCCGCATGCACTTGGCCTGCTTGAGGGCCTTGTCCTTGTCCGCCTGCGACATCTCGCCGCCGGAGCCGGGACCACTCATCCCGCACTTCTCCATGGCCTTCTTCACGACCTCCTGGTCCGCGCCCGCGCCCAGCGTCATACCTCGGGGGTCCTCGCCGGGCTTCGGGTCGGGGGCGTCGACGCCGTTGTCGCGCAGGCACTTGCGCATCTTGAGGGCGTTGTCGGCGTCCGCGCCACCACCGCTGCCGCTGCCGCCCGTGGCGCTCGAGTTCGAGGAGTCCTTGTTCTCGTCCTTCTTTCCGTCCGAGCCGCCGGCGCCGCCCGTGCACGCGGTGACGAAGAGGGTGAGGCCGGTGAGGAGCGCGGCCGTGGTCATGGTCGTGGATCGCTTCATGGGCCCGAGACTGCGCGAACAGCGGGTTTCGCTTCTCTAACGGCTCGTGCTTACAACGGCGAAATGCGCCACTCCGGTAAAGAGGACGCCATGCGAGTTCTGGTGGTGGAGGACGAGGAGTTCCTGCGGGAGATGATCGCCGAGGGGCTGCGCGGCGACGCCCTGGCCGTGGACGAGGCGGCCGACGGCCTGGAGGCCCTGAGCCGCCTGCGCCTGGGCGCGTACGACGTCCTGATCCTCGACCGGGACCTGCCCGGCCTGCACGGCGACGAGGTCTGCCGCCAGGTGGTGCGCGAGCGCCTGCTGACCCGTGTCCTGATGCTGACGGCCTCCGGGACCGTACGGGACCGGGTGGAGGGCCTCGGCCTCGGCGCCGACGACTACCTCACCAAGCCCTTCGCCTACGACGAGCTGCTCGCCCGGGTCCTGGCGCTGGGGCGGCGCGCCCAGCCGGCGCTGCCGCCGGTGCTGGAGCGGGCGGGGGTGGCCGTGGACGTCGCGCGGCGCACCGCCACCCGCGAGGGGCACAGGCTGGCGCTCTCCCGGAAGGAGTTCGCCGTCCTGGAGTCGCTGCTGCGTGCCGAGGGCGCGGTCCTCAGCAACGACGACCTGATCGAGCAGGTGTGGGAGGAGGACACCTCGTACAGCACCAACGCGGTACGGGTGACCCTGAGCAAGCTGCGCGCGAAGCTGGGGGAGCCGCCGCTGATCGAGACGGTCCCGGGTGCCGGATACCGGATCGGTGATCCACGATGAGAGCAGTGCTCCAATCCGAGCGCGCCCGTCTCACCGTCCTCTACGGGTCCCTGCTGCTCCTCGCGGGCGGCGGCCTCATCGCGCTGATCAACGTCCTGCTCCGCAACGGCCTCTACAGCCGCATCAGCGGAGCCGTCACCACCACCACCTACGTCCCGGCCGTCCAGGGCACCCCGCCGCCGCCCTCGGTCCCGGGCCGGCGGCTGCCGGTCCCCGCCGAGAGCCTCGGCTCCGGCGCCACCCCCACCCCCGAACAGCTCGAACAGTGGCAGGCCACCCGCAACCTGACCGCCGCCGTCGAGCAGGCCACCCTCCACGAGCTGCTCGTCGTCTCCCTCGTCGCCCTCGCCGTCTTCGCCGTCCTGTCCATCTGGCTCGCCTGGTGGATGGCCGGCCGCGTCCTGCGCCCCGTCGGCGTGATCACCGAGACGGCCCGGCGGCTGTCCGGCGCCAACCTCCACGAGCGGATCGGCCTCCGGGCCCCGCCCGGCGAACTCAAGCGGCTCGCGGACACCTTCGACGGGATGCTCGACCGGATGGAGGACCTCGTCGGGGCGCAGCGCCGGTTCGCCGCGAACGCCGCCCACGAGCTGCGCACCCCGCTCGCCGTCCAGCGGGCGGCCGCCGAGATCGGGCTGGCGGGGGACCCGCCGCCGCAGAAGGTGGCCAGGATCCGCTCGAAGCTGATCGAGGTCGCGGATTCCAGTCAGCACCTCGTGGAGTCGCTGCTCCTGCTCGCCGTCTCGGAGGAGGGTCTGGACACGAAGGAGCCGGTGGACCTGTCGGGGGTCGTGGAGGCGGAGCTGGCGGCCGTCGGGGCGACGGTCCCTCAGGACCTGCTCGTCGTACGGGACCTCGCGCCGCTGACCGTCGCGGGCGACGGGACCCTCCTCGGGCACCTCGTACGGAACCTGCTGGCCAATGCCGTACGTCACAACCGCGCGGGCGGCCGCCTGGAGGTGACGGTGTCCCAGGAGGGGGTGCTGACGGTCTCCAACACCGGTCCGGTGATCGATCCGGCGGACGTGCCGCGGCTGCTGGAGCCCTTCCGGCGGCGGGCGGAACGGCGGCATACGGCGGGCGAGGGCGCCGGGTTGGGGCTTTCGATCGTCGCCTCGATCGCGCGGGCGCACGGCGCGGAACTGACGGCGCGCGCCAACCCGGCGCCGGGCGGCGGGTTGATGGTCCGGGTCTGGTTCCCGGCCGGTGTGCCCGGCGCGCCACCCGCCGGGGAAACGCCGGGCGCTTGACCGGTCAACAAAAATGAAGATCGGCTGTGTACGGTCGGGTCAATGAGCAAGCACGCCCGAGCCGGCTCCCGCGCGCCCCGTCCGCCCCGTACGCCCGGTACGTCCCGCCCGACCCGGCGCTCCGGCGTCGGTGGCAGGCGGCGCGCCGACGGCGCACCCCGGGGTTCCCGCGGCTCGCGCCCGCTGGCCTTCGCGGCCGCCCTGGGGCTGCTCGGCTTCGGCGCGGGCTGGGTGTACCTGGCCCACGACCCGCCGGCCAACGCCGCGGCACGCACCGCCGCCGACGCCCGGCCGCCGGCCGAGCAGCGGGCCGCGCGGGCGGCCGAACGCGACCCGCTCCAGGGCCTGCCCGAGGTCAGCGAGCAGACCCGGGCGAAGATCCCCGCGGATGCCCGCCAGCTCATCCTGGTCACGGGCAGGGCGAGGGACTCCTCGGAGTCCACCGCCGCCTTCTACACCCGCCCGGCGGCCGGCGCCGACTGGGCGAAGAGCGACAGCTGGCCCGCGCGCAACGGGGCCAAGGGCTGGTCCACGGAGCGTACGTACGGGGACCTGACCTCCCCGGAGGGCGTGTTCGCGCTGACCGACGCGGGCGGGCTGCTGGCGAAGCCGCCGGGCACGAAGTTCCCGTACGACCAGGACGGCTCCTTCGTGGCGACCGGCCTCGGGGTCAACGGGGAGTCGCTGCGCGGCTCCTTCGACTATGTCGTCGCCATCGACTTCAACCGCAAGCCGGGTGTGAGTCCGCTCGACCCGACGAAGCCCGAGGGCGAGGAGAAGGGCGGCAACATCTGGCTCCACGTGGACCACGACGGCCCCTCGCAGGGCTGCGTGGGCATCCCCAAGGCCGCGATGCAGAAGGTCCTGGAGACCCTCGACCCGGCGGCGAAGCCGGTCATCGTGATGGGCCCGCAGGGCTTCTGACCCCGGGCCTCGCGGGCACGGGCGGGCGCGGGCGGGGGCCCGGGGCACACGGACCCGGACCCCGACCCCGCCCCGGGCTCCGGCCTCAGCCGGTGGCGGTCACAGCTTCCTTCGCCGACCCGTCCGCCGCCGGACGTGCGCCACCGCGCACCCCGCCCGCCGGGTTCTTGATCAGCAGCGCGATGTACGCGAGGTCGAACACCGAGCACAGCACGCCCAGGCCGAGCACGAGCGGGGAGTGCTCCAGGACGCCGAAGAGGAAGGCCGCCGAGAGCGTGCCGATCCACTTGGCGATCGCGATGGTGAGGGACTGGCCCTGCGGGCCGCCGCGGCTCACGTACAGGGCGATGAAGAGTCCGGACATCAGCAGGTTCTGCAGGAACGCCGAGTAGTGGCTGCCGTCCTGCGAGCCGAACTGGGCGATGAACAGGAGCTGCACGACGAAGGCGCTCGCGAAGAGGACCGCGCTCCAGACGAGGAACAGCGGCTGGGTGACGAAGCCGGGCAGCTCGGACCGGCCCCAGCGCAGGTAGGTGTAGATGATGACGACATCGGCGACGGCCCACAGCGCGTTGATGACGACCTGGGTCGTGTCAGCGGCTCCGCTGAAGCCCACGACGGCGTAGATCGCCTCCCACGCGAAGTTCAGCGCGAGGACCCCGACGGGTATCGCGTACGTCTTGTCCCGCAGTCCCACCCGTATCGCCTCGACGTACACGACCGTCCATGCAAGCCCACCGACCAGGGCCAAAAGCTCTTTCACGCGTTCCCCACCATTCGTACCGTCCGGAGGCCCGCACTGGGGACCTCCGCACCCGGCGCCTGACACCCTCCTGTGCGCCGCGGATGCCGCCATTGTCACCCGGGGTCCGGACCGGGTCGCCGTCTTCGCGCCTACCCCTTGCCTGACGACCCGTCAGCTACGACGATGGCCCCCGCACCGGTATGACGAATCGGCAGTCGAGGACGAGGCGGGTACGGCCCATGGCGCGCGTGTTTCCGGAAGGTCGGCTGGTCTACGGGATGCAGCTCCCGATCCAGTCGCAGAGCACCATCTACGCCGAGCCCTGGGAGGCGACGGCCGGCGCGGCCGACCTCGCGGCGGTCGCCCGGGCGGCCGACCGGGCCGGCTTCGGCTACGTCGCCACCTGCGACCACGTGGCCATCCCGCGGCACATGGCGGGCCCCATGAGCACCATCTGGTACGACCCGATCGCCACCCTCTCCTTCCTGGCCGGGATCACCGAGAACGTGCGGCTGCTCAGCCACGTCGCGATCCTCGGCCTGCGCCATCCGCTGCTCAGCGCCAAGCAGTACGCCACCGTCGACCACCTCTCCGGCGGCCGGCTGATCCTCGGTGTCGGCGCCGGGCACGTGAAGGAGGAGTTCGAGGTGCTCGGCGTGGACTTCGCGCGCCGCGGCGCCGTCCTCGACGAGACCCTCGACGCGCTGCGCGCCGCCCTCGGCCCCGAGGAGTACCCGGAGTTCGAGGGCGAGCTGTTCTCCTTCAAGGACCTCGGGCAGCTGCCCCGCCCCGTCCAGTCCCGGATCCCCGTCTGGGTGGGCGGCTCCTCGCCCGCCGCCGTCCGCCGGGCCGCCGTGCGCGGCGACGGCTGGCTGCCGCAGGGCGACCCGCTCGACAAGCTCCCGGCGCAGATCGCCCGGATCAAGGAGCTCCGCGCCGAGGCCGGGGTCACCGGCCCCGTGGAGTTCGGCGCGATCACCGCACCGCTGTACATCGGCGAGCCCGGCTGGGACACCGGCCGGCGGACCCTCACCGGGAAGGCGGAGGCGCTCGCCGAGTCGCTGCGCGCGTACAAGGCGATCGGCATCGACCAGATCCAGGTCCGCTTCCGCAACCGCGACCGGGCCGAACTCATCGACCAGATCACCGCTTTCGGGTCCGAAGTGGGCCCTCTCCTCAACGACTAGCGACCTAGGTAGGGGTACGGCATGGGCAAGCTGGACGGACGCGTCGTCATCATCACGGGTGCCGCGCGCGGCCAGGGCGAGCAGGAGGCCCGGCTCTTCGCCGCGGAGGGGGCCAAGGTGCTCCTGGGTGACGTGCTGGACGAGCAGGGCGCGGCGGTCGCGAAGGAGATCGGCGAGGACCGGGCCCGGTACGTACGGATGGACGTGAGCCGGGAGGAGGACTGGGCGACCGCCATCGCGGCGGCGAAGGAGGCCTTCGGCCCGGTGAACGGCCTGGTCAACAATGCGGGCATCCTGCGCTTCAACGAGCTGACCGCGACCCCGCTGGAGGAGTTCCAGCACGTGGTCCAGGTCAACCAGGTCGGGGCGTTCCTCGGCATCAAGTCGGTGGCCCCCGAGATCGAGGCGGCCGGCGGCGGCACGATCGTCAACACCTCCTCGTACACGGGCCTGACGGGCATGGCGTACGTGGGCACGTACGCGGCGACCAAGGCGGCGATCCTGGGCCTGACCCGGGTGGCCGCGCTGGAGCTCGCCGCGAAGAACATCCGGGTCAACGCGATGTGCCCGGGGGCCGTGGACACCGCGATGGCCACCCCCGGGAACACGAATCCGGCGGACCTCCCGCAGGAGGCCCGGGACGCCATGGCGGAGCTCTACGCGCGCGTGGTGCCGATGGGCCGGGTGGGGCAGCCCGAGGAGATAGCCAAGCTGGCGCTGTTCCTGACCAGCGAGGACTCCTCGTACATCACCGGCCAGCCCTTCGTGATCGACGGGGGCTGGATGGCGGGCGTCAGCATCGGCTAGCTCGCCCCGCGGTCCCTTCCGACCGTATCTGATGGAGCGTCAGGTATTGACGCTCACGCCCTCGCGATGGAACAGTCGTGACATCGAATCTGACGCAACGTCAGAAACAGAAGGACGGTGAATCCCCTTGGAATTCGGGCTCTTTGTGCAGGGATACGTGCCTGAGGCACGGTCCAAGGTCGACCCCGAGGCAGAGCACAAGGCGCTGATCGAGGAGACCGAGTACGTCATCCAGGCGGACAAGTCCGGGTTCAAGTACGCCTGGGCCTCCGAGCACCACTTCCTGGAGGAGTACTCGCACCTTTCGGCGAACGAGGTGTTCCTCGGGTACCTCGCTCACGCCACCGAGCGCATCCACCTCGGCTCGGGCATCTTCAACCCGCTCGCCCCGGTCAACCACCCGGTCAAGGTGGCCGAGAAGGTCGCCATGCTCGACCACCTCTCCAAGGGGCGCTTCGAGTTCGGCACCGGCCGCGGCGCCGGCAGCCACGAGATCCTCGGCTTCCTCCCCGGCATCGAGAGCATGGACGGGACCAAGGAGATCTGGGAGGAGACCATCGCCGAGTTCCCCAAGATGTTCCTCCAGGAGGAGTACGAGGGGTTCCAGGGCAAGCACTGGTCGCTCCCGCCGCGCAAGATCTTCCCCAAGCCGTACGGCAAGGGCCACCCGGCCATGTGGTACGCCGCCGGCTCCCCGGCCTCGTACGCCATGGCGGCCAAGAAGGGCCTCGGCGTCCTCGGCTTCAGCGTCCAGAAGGTCTCCGACATGGCCTGGGTGCTGGACCAGTACAAGACGGCCATCCAGGAGGCGAAGGCCATCGGCGCCTTCGTCAACGACAACGTCATGGTCACCTCGACCGCGATCTGCGCCGAGACCCACGACAAGGCCGTCGAGATCGCCGTCAACGCCAACATGAACCGCTTCCAGTCGCTGGTCTTCCGCTACCACGACACCTTCCCGCGGCCCGAGATCATCCCCGAGTGGCCCGAGATCCTCCCCGAGTACAACGCGGAGATCGTCGAGCTCCTCATCGAGGAGGAACTGCTCATCTGCGGCGACCCCTCCGAGGTCCGCGCCCAGTGCAAGCGCTGGGAGGAGGCCGGCGCCGACCAGCTCTCCTTCGGCCTGCCGACCGGTGTCTCGCCCGAGGACACGATGACCACCATCAAGCTCATCGGCGAGCACGTCATCCCGCACATCGACACCGACCCGGTGCACCGCACCACGCGCTTCCGCGACGCCGTCTGACCCGGCGGGGGAACTCGGGGCGGCGTCTTCCCGGACCGCCGTCCCGGAACCGGCCCCGGCCGGAGCCATGCCGAGGCCGCGGCCGGCCCGGCGGACTCCGTCCGGGGCCCCTGCCTGCGGCCGCCCCGGCGGCCCAGGCCCCGGGCAACGCCCGCGCACGTGCGGCACCGCTGCCGGGGACCAGCCCCCGGACCCCTGCTCCTCGAACGCCGGCCAAATCCAGCCCCTCCGGCGTTTGAGGAGCGGGGTCCGGGGCGGAGCCCCAGGAGACGGCGCGCAACGCGAACACCGGCAGAGAGGACGTCATGCTCGACCACCTGATCAAGGGCGCCACCGTCGTGGACGGAACCGGCGCCCCGGCCCGCGTGGCCGACGTAGGGATACGCGACGGCCGCATCGCCGTCATCGCCGAGCCCGGCACCGTGACCGAAGAGGCCACCACCACCGAGGACGCGACGGGCCTCGTCCTGACCCCCGGGTTCATCGACCCCCACACGCACTACGACGCCCAGCTCTTCTGGGACCCGTACGCGACCCCCTCCATGAACCACGGAGTGACCACCGTCGCGGGCGGCAACTGCGGATTCACCCTGGCCCCGCTCAACCCGGCCCGCCCGGAAGACGCCGACTACACCCGCCGCATGATGAGCAAGGTCGAGGGCATGGCCCTGGCCGCGCTCGAAGAGGGCGTCGACTGGACCTGGTCCACCTTCGGCGAGTACCTCGGCGCGCTCGACGGCCGCATCGCCGTCAACGCCGGTTTCATGGTCGGCCACTGCGCGCTGCGCCGGCACGTCATGGGCGAGGACGCCGTCGGCGGGCAGCCGAGCGAAGAGCAGATGCAGCAGATGCTCGACCTGTTCCACGACGCCATGAACGCCGGCGCCTGGGGCCTGTCGACCACCCAGTCCTCCACCCACTCCGACGGCTCCGGAGCCCCCGTCGCCTCCCGGCACGCCAGGCCCGAGGAGCTGCTCGCGCTCTCCCGGGCGGTCTCCGAGCACGAGGGCACCCAGCTCGAAGCGATCGTCGCGGGCTGCCTCGACCAGTTCGCCGACGAGGAGATCGACCTCTTCGTCGAGATGAGCGCGGCGGCCGGCCGGCCCCTGAACTGGAACGTGCTGACCATCGACGCCTCCGTACCCGAGCGCGTGCCGCGCCAGCTGATCCCCAGCGAGCGCGCCCGCAAGGCCGGCGGCCGCATCGTCGCGCTGACGATGCCGATCCTGACCCCCATGAACATGTCGCTGGGCACCTTCTGCGCCCTCAACCTCATCCCCGGCTGGGGCGACATCCTGGGCCTGCCCGTCCCCGAACGCATCGCGAAGCTGCGCGACGCCGACGTGCGCGCCGAGATGCTGGTCCGCGCCGCCTCCAAGGAGGCCGGGGTCTTCCGGCGGCTGGCCAACTTCGGCCGCTACGTCATCGGCGACACCTACAGCGAGGCGAACGCGGGCCTGTCGGGCCGCGTGGTCAACGACATCGCGGCCGAGCGCGGCCAGGACGCCTTCCACTGCCTGGTGGAGATCTGCGCCAACGACGACCTGCGTACGGTGCTCTGGCCCATGCCGACCGACAATGACCCGGCGAGCTGGGCGCTGCGCGCCGAGACCTGGCAGCACGAGGACGTCATGCTCGGCGGCTCCGACGCCGGCGCCCACCTGGACCGCATGTGCGGGGCCCCGTACACGACCCGGTTCCTCGGGGACTGCCTGCGCGGCCGCAAGCTGGTGCCGCTGGAGCAGGCGGTACGGATGCTCACCGACGACCCGGCCCAGCTCTTCGGGCTGCGCGAGCGCGGCCGGATCACCGAGGGCTTCCACGCGGACCTGGTGCTCTTCGACCCGGAGCGGATCGAGGCCGGACCGGCGACGCTCGTGCACGACCTGCCGGGGGACAGCCCGCGGCTGGACGCGCGGGCGATCGGCATGGTGTCCGTACGCGTCAACGGCGTGGAGACCATCCGCGACGACGAGATCACGGGGGCGATCCCCGGGATCGTGCTCCGTTCGGGCCGTGACACGAGGACGGTGAGCACCAGGTGACCGCTCAGGACGCTCCGCACGCTCAGGACGCTCCGCAGAAGCTCTACATCGGCGGCGAGTGGGTCGAGCCGGCGGGCGGGCACTACGAGGTGGTCAACCCGGCGGACGAATCCGTCGTCGGCCTGGCCCCCGAGGCCTCGCGCGCACAGGTCGAGGACGCGGCGCGCGCCGCCGCGGCGGCCTTCGAGGGCTGGTCCCGGACGAGGCCGGAGGAGCGGGCCGCGATCCTGGACCGGGCCGCGGACATCATCCAGCGCGCGTACGAGCCCTGGGCGGCGCTGGCCCAGGCCGAGACGGGCGCCCCCACCGGGATCGCGCGCGGCATGCAGGTCGGGGTGGGCGTGGCCCGCTTCCGCCGGTACGCGAAGGGCGCGCTGGAACCGGTCGAGCGCGGGCTGCCGCCGCAGGTCACCGACGCGGGACCGATGGGCGCCGCGAGCATCCTCGGCGCGCTGGAGGTGCGCCAGCCGGTCGGGGTCGTCACCTGCATCACCTCCTACAACAACCCGTGGGCCAATCCGGCGGGCAAGGTGGCCCCGGCGCTGGCCATGGGCAACACCGTGGTGGTCAAGCCGGCCCCGCAGGATCCGCTGTCGGTGTTCCGGATGGCCGAGGCGCTGCACGAGGCCGGGGTCCCGGCGGGCGTGGTGAACGTGGTCTCCGGCACCTCGGTGGAGGTCGGCGAGGCGGCCGTGGACTCCCCGGACGTGGACATGGTGTCCTTCACCGGCTCCACGGGCGTCGGGCAGCGCATCGCCGAGGTCTGCGGCCGCACGATGAAGCGGCAGCTGATGGAGCTGGGCGGCAAGGGCGCGGCGATCGTCCTCGCGGACGCCGACCTGGACGCGGCGGTGATGGGGATCGGCACCACCTTCTCCTTCTACTCCGGGCAGATCTGCACGGCTCCGACCCGGGTGATCGTCCACCGCTCGGTGTACGAGCAGCTGGTGGAGAAGCTGCAGGGCTACCTGGCCTTCATGAAGGTCGGGGACCCGTCGGTGCGCGGCACCGTGGTGGGCCCGGTCATCTCGGCGGCGCACCGGGACCGCGTGGAGTCGTACGTCGAGCTGGGGAAGAAGGAGGGCGCCCGGATCGCCTTCGGCGGCGAGCGCCCGGTGGTGGGTACAGAGGGGAAGGGCTTCTACGTGGCTCCGACCCTGCTCGTCGACTGCACGAACGACATGCGGGTGGTCCGGGAGGAGATCTTCGGGCCGGTGGTCGTGGTCGTCCCCTTCGACGGGGACGAGGAAGAAGCGGTGGCGCTGGCCAACGACAGCGATTTCGGCCTGATCAGCTACGTGTGGTCCGCGGACGCGGCGCGCGCCTTCCGGGTGGGGCGGCGGCTGCGGGCGGGCGGGGTCGGTGTGAACACCATCGGGCGCAACATGGAGGCGCCCTTCGGCGGCTTCAAGCGCTCGGGGGTCGGCCGGGACGTGGGCTCGTACGCACTGCACGCGTACAGCGAGATGCAGTCGATCGTCTGGGCGGGTTGAGGCACTGACGCGGGAGGACCGGGCGGCGGACGCCCCGCCCGGTCCGGCCCGCGGCGCCGGGCGCCGCGGGCCCGGCAAGATCCGGAAGGGGCGGTCTAGTTGTCCACGTAGGAGTCGGTGAGGACGCAGCCCTTCACCAGGCCGGACTCCAGGTCGATGATCATGTGCACGGCAAACCGCCCAGGGGTGGTGACCGCGGTCACACGGGAAAGTTTGAAAGGGTGTAAAAGGGTCACTCCTGCGGTTTCCGCATACCGGAACGCAATGTCCGGGACCTGGTGATCCGTGGATGGATGCCTGAGTAAACCTTGTATTACGTGCCCGTGAACTCTATCGATCTCGAGATTCAAAGGGCCTTGGGTCGATTCCGATCCGGACTTAAGTCCTCCAGATGTGGAAAACGCACCGTCTAACGTCCTGACGTATGACACAGCTGGACGTTCGGCCCCAGGCCGGAGACACGGTAGGCGGAGCCACCCCCCGGGGTGGCTCCGATGGTGATGTGCGCGGCAAGGGCCTAGGGAAGGGCTCCGTAGGCCTCGTCGGAAGCGCCGTCATCGGCATCTCGACCGTCGCCCCGGTCTACTGCCTGACCTCGACCCTCGGCTCCACCGCCGGAGAGGTCGGCGTGCAGATGCCGGCCGTCTTCCTGGCCGGATTCCTGCCGATGCTGCTGGTCGCCTTCGCGTACCGCGAGCTCAACAAGGCCATGCCGGACTGCGGCACCTCCTTCACCTGGACCGTGAAGGCCTTCGGCCCGCGGATCGGCTGGATGTGCGGCTGGGGCCTGGTGATCGCCACGATCATCGTGCTCTCCAACCTGGCCGGCGTCGCCACCTCCTACTTCTGGCTGCTGGCCGGCGAGATCACGAGCAGCCCGTCGGTCGCCGCCCTGGACGACAACAAGCTCGTCCACATCGCGACCTGCCTCACCCTCATCGCCGTCGCGACCGCCATCAGCTACCGCGGCATGACGGCCACCAAGGGCGTCCAGTACGCGCTGGTCGGCCTCCAGCTCGCCGTCCTCGCCATCTTCGTGGCGATGGCCTTCCAGAAGGCCTCCGCGGGCACCTTCGACACCGGCCTGGACTTCTCCTGGCAGTGGATGAACCCCTTCGCGGTCGAGTCCATGGCGGCCTTCACCGCCGGACTCTCGCTCTCGATCTTCATGTACTGGGGCTGGGACGCCTGCCTGGCCACCAACGAGGAGACCACCGGCTCCGCCAAGACCCCGGGCCGCGCCTCGCTCATCGCGATGGTCGTCCTCGTCGGCTCGTACCTGGCCACCGGCATCGCCGCCCAGATGGCCGTCGGCTCCGGCACCGCCGGCCTCGGCCTCGGCAACCCGGAGACCTCCGACAACGTCTTCGCCGCCCTCGCCGGCCCGGTCATGGGCCCCTGGGTGCTCGGCGTCCTGCTCCTCGTGGCCGTCCTGGCCTCCGCGACGGCCTCCCTGCAGACCACCTTCATCCCGGTGGCCCGCACGGTCCTGGCCATGTCCACGTACGAGGCGCTGCCGCCCTCCTACGCCAAGGTCCACCCGAAGTTCAAGACCCCCGGCCGCGCCACGATCATGGCGGGCGTCGCCACCGGCGTCTTCTACACCGTGATGACCCTGATCAGCGAGAACGTCCTCACCGACACGATCTTCGCGCTCGGCCTGATGATCTGCTTCTACTACTCGCTGACGGCCTTCGCCTGCGCCTGGTACTTCCGCGGCGACCTGCGCAAGTCCACCCGCGACCTGTTCTTCAAGGGCGTCTTCCCGGTCATGGGCGGCCTGCTCCTGGCGACCGTCTTCTTCAAGACCCTGATCGACATGTGGAACCCGTCGTACGGCTCCGGTTCCACGGTCCTCGGCGTCGGCAGCGTCTTCATCATCGGCGTCGGCCTGCTGGCCCTCGGCCTGGTCGTCATGTTCGTCACCGAACGCCGCAGCCCCGCCTTCTTCCGCGGCGAGGTCCTCACGAAGTCCACCCCGTCGCTGGTGGTCCAGGACTGACCCCGGGGCCCCGCGCCCCCACCACCCCCGCTGTGTCATGCAGGCCCGCGGCCCCGGATCGCACCTCCGTTCGGGGGCCGCGGGCGTTCGCGTGCCCCTGGTCAGGTTGGCGGCGGGAAAGAGGAAGCCGCCCTTGACGTATCAAGCCGCCCTTGACGTATCGAGACGTCCTGGCCGGGCTCGGCAAGGCGTGGCCGACCCGGTTCGCGGATCGGCTGGGGGAAGACCGGTGACCCGTAGCCGCACGGGGTCGTTGGGACGGGCATGAACGCCATCAAGCGCAGCCTTGCCGCCCTCGTCCTGACCGGGGGAGCGGCCCTCGCCCTCAGTCCCGCCGTCGCGCACGCCGCCGACGAGCCCGCCATCCAGGGGCCCCCGATCACCCAGCGCGTCGGCGAGATCGTCGACCACCCCGGGGGCGCCGTCAAGGACGCCAAGACGGCCGTGGAGATCACCGCCTCGGCCGCCGGATCCGCCTCGAAGGCCACCGACGCCTCCCTCGGCGGAGCCGGGACCGCACTGTCCGCCGGGCTGCCGAAGCCGCCGAAGGTGCGCGGCTGAGGTTCGGCGGGGGCCGGCGGGGGTGGCGGTCAGGCTTCCGTCACCCCGGCGTGCGTGCGGTGCACGGTCGGGGTCAGCAGCTCGTCCAGGACGGCCCGGGCGAAGTCCGCGTGCGGGATGCGGGCCCCGGCGTCGGCGGGGGCGAAGGCATAGCCCCCGCCCCCGGGCGCCTCCCCGGGGGTGAAGTCGCCGGAGGGGCTCAGTACCGCCCAGTCCAGGCCCGCCGGGGCGGCCGCCCGCAGGGCTTCGGTGCCGGCGCCGTGGCCGACGTAGAACTCCCGCCGCTCCTGCGGGTAGCCCGGGGTGTCCATCAGCAGGGCCCCCGAGCGCGTGGGCAGTACGGACGCCAGTCCGACGGACACCAGCCGCCCCACCCCGGCCCCGCCCAGCCCCGCCGCCAGCGCGCGGGCGGCCGCCGGGAAGAACTCCCCCGGGGCGGCCCCCGTCTCGTACACCGCCGCCACCGCCGCGTCGTGCCCGGCGGCGAGCCGCGCCACGTCCGCCGCCGAGGTGACGTCCCCGTCCCCCCGCCCGGCCGCGGTGACCTCGTGCCCCCGCGCCCGCGCCTCTGCGACGACGGCCCGGCCGACGCGGCCACCGGCGCCGAAGACGATGATCCTGATCCGGGTGCGGGTCTGCTCGTTGTTCCCCTGGTTCGTCATGGCACGGACCCTAGGGGGAGGGGTGGTTACCGATCGGATACCGGCCTACCGTGTGGATCGTGACCGAGCAGCCGTTGCCGTCGAAGCAGTCGTCGAAGCCGTCGTCCTCGCTTCCGCCCCTCGATCCGGAGATGTTCGACCCCGTCTGCCCCTCCTCCCTGGTGCCGTTCCGGATCGGCGACAAGTGGGCGACGCTGATCCTGCGCTGCCTCCAGGACGGCCCCCGCCGCTTCTCGGAGCTCAAGGTCCCGCTGCGCGAGATCACCGCCAAGTCCCTCACCCAGTCCCTGCGCGGGCTGGAGCGCGACGGCTTCGTGACGCGCACGCAGTACGAGACCCCGGCCCGCCGGGTCGAGTACGCCCTCACCCCGCTCGGCCGGGGGCTGCTGGGCCCCCTGGACACGGCGTGCGCGTGGACGCGGGAGCACTGGGAGGAACTGCTCGACGCCCAGGAGGCGGGAACCGCGCGCCTGCCCGGCGGGAGCGGCTCGCGCTGATTTCTGGGCGGGCCCTCCCGACGGGGTGGTCGTTGGGCAGGACATGATCCTCTGGTTGCTCAATCACCTCAGCACGTTCTTCCTCGGAGTCCTGCTCGTCGGCGGTTTCGTCACCCTCGCCATCGGCGGCAGCGTGGCCGCGCGCCGCCGATTCCCGCACCTCGCGGCCGGGGACCACAACGAGATGGTCGGGGTGGCCCTCGGGATGTTCGGCGCGATCTACGGGATCATCCTCGCCTTCGTCGTCGTCACCCTGTGGACGCAACTGGAGAACACCCAGACCATCGTCGCGACCGAGGCCACCGACCTGGCCCTGGTCGTCCGCAGCGCCGAGGTCTTCCCGCCGGCCGAACGCGCCCGCGTGGACCGGGCGGTGGGGGACTACATCCACGCCGTCGTCGAGATCCAGTGGCCCCTCATGCGCGAGGGCCGCCCCAGCTACGAGGCCACCGCCGACCAGACGCACGCCCTGTACACGGCCCTCCAGGCCTACGAGCCCGCCGGCCCCCGGAGCGAGACCTTCTACGGGGAGGCCGTCGGCCGCCTCAACGACGTGGCCGCGCAGCGCCGGGCGCGCGTGACGATGGCCGAGACCTCACTGCCGCCGCTGCTCCAAGTACTGGTCTACGGCGGCGCGTTGGTGATCCTTCCGCTCACCTTCCTGTTCGGGCTGCGGAGCCTGAAGATGCAGCTGCTGTTCGTGTCCGCGGTGGCCGGGCTGATCGGCTTCAGCCTGCTGCTGGTGATGGCCCTCGACCGGCCCTTCGCCGGGGAACTGAGCGTCACCCCGGCGCCGTTCAAGGACGCGGCACTGGCGCAGTTCTGGCGGTAGGGCCCGCCGCTTCAGCCCCAGGTGCGGGAGGACAGGACGAGCTGGTAGCCGTCGGGGTCGGTGACGGTGACCCCGTAGGTGTCCCAGTACGGGTTGTGGGCGGGCGTACGGGTCCCCCCGTGCTCCACGAGCCGGGCCACCAGGGCCTCGTCGGGGGTCGCGCCGAGGTAGACGACGAAGAGGTCCTCGGGGGTGGGGGAGGGGGTCACCGGGTTCTCGGGGTCACGGGTCAGCTCGAAGTGCCAGCCGCCCCCGAGGGGCCCGACCATCAGCAGGTCGTGCTCTCCGGAGACCCGTTCGGTGGAGCGCCACTGCACGGCGAGCCCGAGCCCTCCCACGTAGAACCGCTCGGCGGCGGCGAGGTCGAAGGAGGGCCGGGCGATCCGGACGTGCGCGCGGGAGTCGATCATGGGAGAGAGGGTACGGGGCGGACGAACTCCGCTACTTCCACGGGTCCTTGGTCGGCATGCAGCCCAGCGCGCGGAGCCGGTCGTCGGTCTCCTTGAGTCCCTGGATCCCCTCGCCGATCTCGGCCCAGCCGATGTCCGAGGCCTCGGCGGCCTTGTCCCTGTTCGTCGGCGATACGCCGAGGCTCGACGAGTTCAGCACCGTGGCCATGCCGGAGGCGAGGCGCTCGCGGGCCTTGGTCCAGGTCTCCTGGGTCTTCTGGTCGGGGATGTAGGCGACGGTGTAGCCCCGTGCCTCCTCCAGCCGGGACGACAGGGGCCCCAGGTCGATGACGATCTTGTCCGCGTTGTGCTCGGCCTGGGCGCCCCGCGCCGCGAAGATCAGCTCGTGGAGCAGCTTCTCGCCACCGGTGCCGTACCACCGGATCACGGCCGGGCCCGGGTCCACCGGCCCGGTGCTGCTCGGAGTCGGGGCGACGGCGGTCGGTGCGGGCTTGAAGCTCACGTTCGTCTTCGGCGGGGCGATCTCGGGCTCCCCCGCACACCCGGTGAGCAGGGCGGCCCCGAGGACCGTGAGGGTGGTGACGGCGGCGGTGGCGGTCGATGCGAGCGGTAAGCGGACGCGCATGGTTCCCCCCTGGGGAAGTCTTCGGGCCGTGCTTCGGATCAGTCCTTGCGCCCGGTCGCGGCGACGGTCACACCCAGCCCGATCATCGCGAGCCCGCCGGCCCCGCCGACGGCGGAGAGCCGCTGCGGAGACCGCGAGAACCAGCTCCGGGCGGTGGCGGCGACCATGCCCCAGGCACTGTCGCAGACTACGGCGATGAGGTTGAACACGAGCCCCAGCATGAGCATTTGGGTCGTGACGTGCCCCTGGTCGCGGTCCACGAACTGCGGCAGCACGGCCGCGAAGAACACGATCGTCTTGGGATTGGCCACCCCGACGGCGAACCCCTCCCACAGCGTCCGCAGGCTCCCGTACCCGGCTGCGCCCGCCCCGAACTCCGCACGGAGCGAACGCCGCTGCCGGAAGGCCTTGACCCCCAGGTAGACGAGGTACGCGGCCCCCGCGAGCTTGAGCGCCGTGAACACGAGCACGGACCGCTCCACGACGGAACCCACCCCGAAGGCCACGGCGACGACCAGCACGTACGCACCCAGCGTGTTCCCGGCCACGGTGATCAGCGCGGCCCGCCACCCCTGGGAGAGCGCCCGCCCGATGACGAAGAGCACGCTCGGCCCCGGTATGAGGATCAAGAGCAACGACATGGCCGCGAAGGCCGGCAGCCGGTCAGTGGACACCATGCGGTTCATCGTTCCGGACGGGCGGGGGGAGGGGAAGGGATTTTCGGGCGGGCGGTCCCGGGGGACGCACCATGAAGACGTCGACCGGGTCCTCGGCCTCCACGGTGAACCCGTGGCGTTCGTAGAGGCGGCGGGCGGCGCTGCCCTGCAGGACGTTCAGGGCGACGGTCGCGCCCCGGGCGTCCGTCCGGTCCAGCACCGCGCGCAGCACGGCGGATCCGAGGCCGCGGCCCTGGAGGTGCGGTGCGAGGTAGAAGTGCTCCAGCCACTGCCTGCCTTCGGACGGGCGGACGGTGACGCTCCCCGCGGGTTCACCGCCGATCACGACGACCGAGGTGTGCCGGGGGGAGAAGGAGTCCCGCAGCCGCTGTCGCACCCGGTGCTCGTCGTAGCGTCCGAGACGTTCCAGGTCCCCGCGCATGACCGTGGCGCGCAGCTCCGCGATCATCTCGACGTCCGCCGTCGTCGCGGGACGCAGCGCCCAGGCCGTAGCGGTTTCCATGCCCCCGGTTTCCATGGGCGGATTCTTTCAGCCCTGGTCCGGGGGCCTGCCTCAGGGCCTCCAGTCCCGACCCAGGAGGCCGAGCAGGACCTCGTCCAGGAACTCGCCCATCACCCACGCCGAGGAGCGCAGCACGCCCTCGCGGACGAAGCCGTTGCGCTCCGCGGCCCGGAGCATCGGGGCGTTGTCCGCCAGCGTCTCGATCTGCAGCCGGTGCAGGCCCCGTACGACGAACCCGTAGTGGCACAGCACCGCGACCACGTCGGTGCTGTACCCCTTGCCCCGTGCGTCCGGCAGCAGACCGAGCCCGACGTGCGCGGACCGGCTGTGGTTGTCGATGCCCCACAGGGTCGCGGTACCGACCAGCGCACCGCTCTCCAGATCCACCACGGAGAACGGAACGTGCCCCTGATCGCTGTCGTCCACCGTGAACGACAGGGCCTTCGAGCCGGCCATGAGCGGGCGCCACGGGTGCCCCGTGGCCCTCGAAGCAGTGACCACGTCGTCGTGCAGACCGGCGTGCAGGATCGGAAGGTCGTCCTCGTGTCGGGCCCTGAGCCCCACCGTGTTGCCTTTTAGCATCCGAACTTCCTATCCGACCGGCCCGGCGCCGACAACCGATTAGGGATCACGGCGCCCGGTGCGCCCCGCGGTGGCGCCGGGCGTCGGCGAGCGCCCAGACGACGAGCCGGCCGTCTTCGAGCGTGTAGACCGCGCGGTGGTCGCCGAGGGCGAGCCGCCGGCGCGACGGGTGCCCGTGCAGGGCCCGGGTGTCGAAGTGCGTGGTGTCCCCCGCCGCGAGGGCCTTCTGGAACTCGGCCAGCCCGTGCAGGATGCGCAGGGCGTCGGGGCGGGGGACCGTGAGCAGGTCGCGCTGTGCGTGCCGGGTGAGGCGGGTGACGTGGGTGGCGTGGGTGGTGTGGGGCATGGGTCAGGACTCCTCGTGGCGCAGGACGGCGGCCATGTCCTCAAGGGTGACGGACCCTGCGGCCCCGGCCCGTTCGGCCTCGTCGGCCAGTCCGTTCAGCCAGGCGTCCTCGGCCTCATCCGCGAGCCGGCGGAGGAGCCGGTAGTCCTCGATGCCGATCACGGCGGCTTCCTGCCGGCCGCCGCGCGTGATGACCGTGGGGACGCCTTCGCGGTACGCGCGGTCCACGGCGTCCTCCAGGTGGCCGTGGACGTCTGCCATGGACCGGATCACAGGCTCACTCATGCAGCGAATGTACCGAATGCACAGGAATGTGCCCGTGGGGCTGTCGCGCGCCTCGCACGTCTCACACGCCTCACACGTACTGCCCGAACTCGTCCAGGATCCGCAGGATCTCCGCCTCGCCCTCCGAGGGGAGCTGGAGGACGACCTCCTCGATGCCCAGCTCGGCGTAGTGGGACATCTTCCCGGGGGTGGGCTGGACGGCGTACGGGACCACCTGGAGGGACTTGGGGTCGCGGCCCGCGGCCTCCCAGACCTGGCGCAGGGCGGGGAGGGACTCCGTGAGGCCGCCGCCGCCGATCGGGAGCCAGCCGTCGCTGTGGTCGGCGATGGCGGCGAAGAGCTTCGGGCCGGCCTGGCCGCCGATGAGGGTGCGCGGGCCGTACAGGGGGACGCCCGGGGCGAGTTCGCGCGGGGTCTGCACCGGCTTCGGGTGGGCCGAGCTGGCCTGGACGGAGGAGAACTGGCCCACGTACGCCGTGGGGTCCGGGGACCACAGGGCCCGCATCAGGGCCATGCGGTCGCGGACCAGTTCGCGGCGGGTGCGCCACTCGACTCCGTGGTCGGCGGCCTCCTCCACGTTCCAGCCGTAGCCGATGCCGAGGGTGACGCGGCCGCCGGACAGGTGGTCCAGCGTGGCGACCTGCTTCGCGAGGTCGATGGGGTCGTGCTGGGCGACGAGGGTGATGCCGGTGCCGAGGTGGAGCCGCTCGGTGACGGCGGAGGCCTGGCCGAGGGCGACGAACGGGTCCAGGGTGCGCCCGTAGCGGTCGGGGAGTTCACCGCCCATGGGGGCGGGGGTGACGCGGCTGACCGGGATGTGGGTGTGCTCGGGGAGGTAGAGGCCGGAGAAGCCGCGTTCCTCCAGGGCGCGGGCCAGGGGGACGGGAGCGATGGTGCGGTCGGTCAGGAAGACGGTCGTGGCGATCCGCATGGGCGCTGACACCTCCGTGGTGTGGGGAGGGCCAAAGTACGGCTTCGCGCGTGCGGAGGGCAGGGGCGTGCGTCGGCCATGGCCGTGCGGGGCCGTGGCGGTGGTCACGCCCGCCCGGGGGCACGGCCGCCCGGGGTCATCCCCGCGGGTAGCGGGTCAGCCAGGCCGTGGTGGTGGCCGCCGGGCCGTGGAGGGCGGGGCCCTGGGTCATCTCCAGGGCGAAGTCGTCGGCCAGTTCCAGTACTGTGGCGCGGCCTTCGAGGCCGGCGAGCCAGGCGGCCGGGAGGGCCGTTTCGCCGTGCTGGGCGCCCAGCAGGGAGCCGCAGAGGGTGCCGGTGGCGGCGGAGTCGCCGCCGTGGTTCACGGCCAGGCGCAGGCCGTGCGCCACGTTCTCGGCGACCAGGGCGCAGTACACGGCGACGGCCAGGACCTCTTCGGCGGAGCGGCCGGGGCCGGGCGACAGGCCCTCCACCGTCTGCGGTGAAGGGACGCCCGCGGTGACGGCGCCGAGCGCGCGCTGCAGGGCGTCCGTGACGGGCTGGTGGCCGGGGCGCACCCCGAGCAGGCCCAGGGCGCGCTGGACGGCGGAGTCGAGGGACTCGCCGCGGGTCAGGCCGTGGACGATGACGGCGTGGGCGCCCGCCGACAGGTACGCGGTGGGGTGCCCGTGGCTCTGCGCGGCGCACTCGACGGCGAGTTGGAGGACCAGGGCCGGCTCCCAGCCGACCAGCAGCCCGAAGGGGGCGGAACGGGTGGCCGCGGCCGGGTCCAGGGCGGTCGGGTTCTTCGGCTGCGCGAGCGTGCCGAGGACTCCGTCGGCGAAGCCGGTCAAGGAGGAACGGGCGGGGGAGCGGCGGGCGTAGAGCCACTCCTCCTGCGCGAGCCAGCCGTTGTCCTCGCGGCGCTCGTCGGGGCCCCAGTCGCTCTGGGTGAGGGCCCAGCGGAGGTAGGCGCGGTGCACGTCGGTCGGCGGGTGCCAGGCTCCGGTGTCCCGGCGTACGTGGGCCCGTATCAGGCCGTCCACCGTGAACAGGCCGAGCTGCGTGGCGGCGGTGACCGCGGCCCGGGGCGCCGGATCGTTCAGGCCCGCCGGGCCGTGGGCTTCGAGGAGCTCGGGCAGGGAGAGGGCGCCGACGGGGGCGCCCAGGGCGTCGCCGATGGCGGAGCCGAGGAGGGTTCCCCTGACGCGGCTACGGAAGTCCTGCTGCTCGGTGCGGCCCCAGAGCCCGGTGGTGACGGCGGCACGGCCGCCGATGGTGGCGCCGGCGGCCGGACCCGTGGCGGGGCCGAGGCTGGTGGCTCCGCGGCTGGCTCCGCCGGTGGGTGGGGGTGCGGGCTGGAGGGGCTGGGCCGCCCCGGGTCCGCTCTGCTGCTCCCCGGACGTTTCCGTCGCCGTGTCCATTCGATCCCCCCGGACTGCCCGCGCGTGTTCTGGCGGGCACTGTAGTGGACAGTACCGATCGGGTCCGGAACTAGTCGGTCATGCGGACCGTATGACACCACGGAACGGCCGAATCCCGCCCCTCGCCCGTTCCCCGGGGGCTGGGTGTATCCAGCCCCTCCGGCGTTTGAGGAGCGGGGGTGCGGGGGTGCGGGGGCTGGCCCCCGCGAGCGGTGCCGCGCCCGGCAACGGGGGGCCGCTCTCCGGGTCAAACCGCCGGCCAGGCGCATGGCACGTTTTGACAGTTGACTTACCCCCGGTCGATTTCGGCCATGCCATGTTCACGTTGCGTTATTCGGAGGCCAAGAGGCTCGGGGCATGAAGAAGGCACTGCTCGCCGCGACCGTCGTCGCCTCCACGTTCACCGTCGCCATCGTCGCGGCCCCCGCCGCCTCCGCCCACGGGTGGGACTTCGGCTGGGGCGGCCACCACGGCAACTCCTCCATCCCCTTCACCGAGGCCACCGTCACGGCCGGTGCCGACGGGGCGTACACCCTGAAGTGGAACGCCAAGGGCACCAAGCGCGTGGAGATCAAGGCGAACGGCAAGGTCGTCGCCAAGGGCGGCGCCCGGGGCGAGGCCGTGGTCGGCGGGCTGCCGGCCGCCGACCGGCAGTGGTTCGACTTCGAGGCCGAGCGGGGCGAGGGGCTGCGCCTGGCGGACCGGCTGATCAAGCTGGAGGGCACCGCCAACTTCCGTGACGCGGGCGGCTACCGCACCACCACCGGCCAGTGGGTCAAGATGGGCGAGATCTACCGCTCCGACGCCCTGAACAAGCTCACCGACAACGACCTCGCCAAGCTCCAGCGCCTGCGCGTCAAGACGGTCTTCGACCTCCGCATGGAGAGCGAGCGCACCAAGGACGCGGACAAGGTCCCGGCCGGCGCGAACTACGTCGTCGCCGACGTCTTCGCCGGCTCCGGCTCCTTCCAGGCCATGCCCACGACCGCCGACGAGGCCGTCAAGGCCATGGTCGACGCGGAGAAGGCCATGGTCAGCGGCGAGGGCGGCAAGAAGGCCTACACGCAGGTCTTCGAAGGGATCGAGCGCGACCGAAACCGCTCCGTCCTGTTCCACTGCACCGCGGGCAAGGACCGTACGGGCTGGGCGAACGCCTCCCTGCTGACCGCCCTCGGCGTGCCGGCCGAGACCGTGATGGCCGACTACCTGGCCAGCAACGACTACCGCAAGGCCGCCAACGACGCGATCCTCTCGCACCTGCCGGCCGCCCAGGCCGCCGTCTACAAGCCGATGCTCGACGTGCGCCCCGAGTACCTCAACGCCGGTTACGAGGAGGTCGAGTCGAAGTTCGGCAGCTTCGACAACTACCTCAGGAGCGGCCTCGGCATCGACGGCCGCGAGCTGAAGCAGCTGAAGAAGGACCTCCTCGTCGGCTGATGTCTCGCGAACGCGGACGCGAACGCGAACGCAGGTACGGGACCGGGAAGCGGCGCTCTACGCCGGTACCCGGTCCCGGTCCCGTACCCGGTGTCAGTCCAGGACCGGGAGCAGTTCCGGCAGGTGGCCGTCCGAGGCGCGGGCCGCGGCCTGGCGTTCCTCCGGGACCTCGCCGTAGAGGGTCGTACGGGCCTTCGCGGGCCGGCCGGCCGCCTCGGCGACGGCGATCAGGTCCTGCACGGACTTGTACGAGCCGTAACTCGACCCGGCCATGCGGGAGATGGTCTCCTCCATCAGGGTGCCGCCCAGGTCGTTGGCGCCCGAGCGGAGCATCTCGGCCGCGCCCTCCGAGCCCAGCTTCACCCAGCTGGTCTGGATGTTGGTGATGTGCGGGTGGAGCAGGATGCGGGCCATCGCCGTCACCGCGCGGTTGTCGCGCACCGTCGGACCGGGCCGGGCGATGCCCGCCAGGTAGACGGGGGCGTTGGTGTGGATGAAGGGCAGCGTGACGAACTCCGTGAAGCCCTCCACCCCCTTGGCCCTTGCCTCCTGCTGCATCCGCGCCAGGGTGCGGAAGTGGCCCAGCCAGTGGCGGGGCTGGTCCACGTGGCCGTACATCATCGTGGAGGAGGAGCGGATGCCGAGCTCGTGCGCCGTCGAGACCACGTCGATCCAGTCGGCCGTCGGCAGCTTGCCCTTGGTGAGGACCCAGCGGACCTCATCGTCCAGGATCTCCGCCGCCGTGCCGGGGATGGAGTCGAGGCCGGCCTCCTTGGCCGCCGTCAGCCAGTCCCGTACCGACATCCCCGTGCGGGTCGCGCCGTTGACGACCTCCATCGGGGAGAAGGCGTGCACGTGCATGCCGGGCACGCGCTCCTTCACCGCCCGCGCGATGTCGAAGTAGGCCGTCCCGGGCAGGTCCGGGTGGATGCCGCCCTGCATGCACACCTCGACCGCGCCCACGTCCCACGCCTGCGCGGCCCGGTCGGCGACCTGGTCGAGCGAGAGGGTGTACGCGTCCGCGTCCGTGCGGCGCTGCGCGAAGGCGCAGAAGCGGCAGCCGGTGTAGCAGACGTTGGTGAAGTTGATGTTGCGCGTGACGATGTAGGTGACGTCCTCGCCCACCACCGACTTGCGCAGGTCGTCCGCGATCCGGCAGAGGGCGTCCAGCGCCGGGCCGTCGGCGTGCAGCAGGGCGAGCGCCTGCTCGTCGGTGAGCCGGGTCGGGTCGTCGGCGGCCTGCGCGAGCGCCGCCCGTACGTCCGTGTCGATGCGCTCGGGATCGGGGACCATGCCGGGGGCCGCGGCCTCGCGCAGGGCCTCCCAGTCGCCGTAGACCTCGTCGAAGTCGTTCCGGCGGTCGCCGGTACGGCCCTGCGTGTCGATGGTGGCGTGCAGGTCGGTGCGCCCGAAGGCGGCGAAGCCCTCGTCCGGCTCCTGCCACGGCCGGCCCTCGACGGTCGCGGACTCGTCCGCGAGGCCACTCTCCGGATCGGCCAGCGCCCGTACGTGGGGCAGCAGGCGCGGGTCCAGCCAGGGCTCGCCGCGCTGGAGGAACTCCGGGTAGATGGTGAGGCGTTCGCGGAGCGCGAAGCCGGCCTCGGCGGTGCGCGCGGCCAGCTCCTCGATGTGCGGCCAGGGGCGCTCGGGGTTCACGTGGTCGGGGGTGAGCGGGGAGACCCCGCCCCAGTCGTCGATGCCCGCGCCGATGAGCAGCGCGTACTCGGAGTCCACCAGGTTCGGCGGGGCCTGGATGCGGGCGCTCGGGCCGAGGAGGTGGCGGGCCACGGCGATGGCCGCCGCGAGCTCCTCCAACTCGGCGTCGGGCATGCCGCGCATCGCCGTGTCCGGCTTGGCCCGGAAGTTCTGGACGATGACTTCCTGGATGCCGTGGTAGCTGCGCTGGATCCGGCGCAGCTCGAAGAAGGCGTCCGCGCGCTCCTCGTAGGACTCGCCGATGCCGATCAGCACCCCGGTGGTGAAGGGGACGTTGGAGCGGCCCGCGTCCTCCAGGACGCGCAGCCGTACGGCCGGGTCCTTGTCGGGGGAGCCGTGGTGGGGGCCGCCGGGCTCGGACCACAGCCGGGTGGCGGTGGTCTCCAGCATCATGCCCATCGAGGGGGCCACCGGCTTGAGGCGCTGGAGGTCCGACCAGGACAGCACGCCGGGGTTGAGGTGGGGGAGGAGACCGGTCTCCTCCAGGACCCGGATGGCCATGGCGCGCACGTAGGCGAGGGTGTCGTCGTAACCGTGCGCGTCGAGCCACTCGCGGGCCTCGGGCCAGCGGTCCTCGGGCCGGTCGCCGAGCGTGAACAGGGCCTCCTTGCAGCCCATGGCCGCACCCTTGCGGGCTATGTCGAGGACCTCGTCGGGGGACAGGTACATGCCGTGGCCGTCGCGGCGGAGCTTGCCGGGGACCGTGACGAAGGTGCAGTAGTGGCACTTGTCGCGGCACAGCCGGGTGAGGGGGATGAACACCTTGCGCGAGTAGGTGATGACGCCGGGCCGGCCGGCGGCTTCGAGTCCGGAGTCCCGTACGCGGGCGGCGGAAGCGGCGAGGTCCTTCAGGTCCTCGCCGCGCGCCTGCAGGAGTACGGCCGCCTCGGTCGCGTCGAGCGCGACGCCGTCGCGGGCGCGGCGGAGCGCCCGGCGCATCGAGTTCTCGGTCGGAGCGTCACTCGGAGTGGTCATGGCCCGAGCATACGATCCGCTCGCGCGGGCACGGAGGGGCTCATCGCATCAGCTCCCCGGCGTTGACCAGCAGAGACTGGCCGGTTATCGCCCGTGCGCGGTCCGAGGCGAGGAAGGCGGCGGCGTCGGCCACGTCCCCGTCGGTGGCCAGGTCGGGCAGCGCCATGCGGTCGGTGAGGCGGGAATGGACCTCGGCCTCGGGGACGCCTTCGGTGTGCGCGGTGAAGGTGACGAAGGCCTGAACCGGCGGGCCCCACATCCAGCCGGGGAGCACGGTGTTCACCCGGATGCGGTGCGGGCCGAGCTCGCGGGCCATGGAGTACATGGCGGAGGTCAGCGCGCCCTTGGAGGCGGCGTAGGCGGCCTGCTGCACCTCGTTGGGGGAGGCGATGGCGGACTGGGTGCCGATGATGACGACGGAGCCGCCGGCCGCCTTGAGCGCGGGGAGGCAGGCGCGGGTCATGCGCAGGGTACCGAGCAGGTTCACGTCGAGGATCTGCTGCCAGGTGCCGAAGTCGGCGTCCTGGAGGCCGCCGAAGTACGAGTCCCAGGCGGCGACGTGGACGACGGCGTCGACCCCGCCGAACCGCTCCTGCGCGAGGGCGGCGAGGGCCTCGCACTGGCGCTCGTCGGAGATGTCGGTCGGCAGGTACGCGGTGTGCGTGCCGTCGGGGTCGATCTCGGCGGCGGACTTCGCGAGGTTGGCCTCGGTCCGGGCCCCGAGCACGGCGTTGCCGCCGTCCCGCACGACGGTGGCGGCCACCTGGTGCCCGAGCCCGGCGCCCACGCCGGAGACGATGACGGTCTTGCCTTGCAGCAGCAGCGACATGGTGCGGGCCTCCTGGACGCGGCGCGATATCTGACGGGGCGTCAGGCTACGGCGCGGGGCGCTGGGAGGGAAGGGGGGCTGCGCGTTACCGGGGACTGCGTCCCCGGGCGCCTCAAACGCCGGCGGGGCTGGGGTGGTGTCGGGGGTGGGGGGGGGCGGGGGGTGGGGGGGTGGC
>NZ_JBHXKA010000075.1:0-39001 GCF_042722885.1 Streptomyces sp. NPDC058401 | reverse complement strand
AATTAACCGCCTACAACTTATATTTACATTGTTTGTGTGGTGGTCATGTTTTTTTTTTTAAACGACTCTGGGCATCGCCCCCCCCCCCCTACCGAACCACGCCCGGGGCCCCTCCGAGGGGCGCGGGCCTTCGTGCGTACGGGGGAGTCCTACGCGGACACCGGCTCCTCGGCGGCGGCTCCGGCAGTGGCCCCGGCTCCGGCGGGCGCCGTGGCGGGTCCCGTACGGGCGGTCAGGGCCGTGTAGACCAGGCCGCCGGCCAGGCCGGAGAGGACGAAGGAGCAGTCCACGCCGTCGGTCAGGGCCAGCAGGGGGCCCTCGTAGAAGGGGGTGCTCACGGCGAGCAGGCCGACGCCCGCGCCGATCACCCAGGAGGCGGTGGCGCTCAGGTTCCAGCCGCCGCGGTACCAGTAGATCCCGCCCACCGAGCGACGGTTGAACACCTGGAGCGCGTCGGCGTCGTACCGTCCCCGGCAGCGGACGAAGCCGATCAGGGTGATCACGGCCCACGGGGTGCCGATCGCGGTCAGCAGCAGCACGAACGAGGTCATCGCGGACTGCACGTTCCACTCGAAGGAACCGACGAAGACGAAGGCGGTGGCGACGGTGGCCGCGATCACGGTGGCCTTGGTGCGGGTGGCCCTGGGGACGATCGCGTCGAGGTCCAGGCCCATGGAGTACAGCATCAGCCCCGCGTTGCCCACCGATCCGGCCGCGGCCGCGGCGAGCAGCGGGACCAGGTACCAGAACGGGGACGCGGCCACGAGCGGCCCGGCGTAGTCGTCGGCGCCGGCCCCGGACGCGAGCGCGGTGTAGGTGCCGAACAGCTGCGGTATCAGCAGGCCGATCAGCAATCCGAAGCCGGTGGCCCAGAGCACCTTGCGGGAGCTGTGCTTGCGGGGGGAGATGTAGCGGGTGTAGTCGCCGAGCAGGGTGATGAAGGCGACGGGGCCGCTGAGCCCGGCGGCGACGGCGGAGAGCAGCCAGGTCGGCCAGAAGGAGCCGAGGAGGTACGAGGTCTCCGTGGCGGTGGCGGTGAAGTCCGGGGCGTACGCGAAGACGCCGATGGCCAGCAGGACGACCATCCCGATGGAGAGCACCTTGCTCATGCGCAGCAGCAGCCGGTAGCCGAAGACGGCCCCGACGACGGTACACGCGGCGAGTACGCCGTACATCGCGGCCCGCGAGACGCCGGTGTCCGGCAGCCCGGTGAGGCGGGAGAGGACGCCGACCATGACGTCGCCGCCGATCCACAGGGTCAGTGCGGTGTAGCCGAGCGAGAGCAGCAGGCCCACGATCGAGCCGACGAGCCGGCCGCGGACGCCGAACTGGGCGCCGCTGGAGGTGGAGAGGTTGGTCGCCGTCCGCAGGGAGACCAGCGCCAGCGGCGCGGTGACGGCGATGCCGACGACGGTGCCGGTCACGATGGCGGTGACCGACGGCCACAGTCCCAGTCCGAAGGACGGGGGCAGCCAGCCGAAGACGATCACACCGAGGCAGAGATTGGAGCCGAGCAGGATCGAGATCAGGTCACGAGGACCGCTCGTCCGCTCCTCCTCCGGGATGGTGTCGACTCCGCGCTGTTCGATGGGCATGGGGGGACTCCCTTGGCAGGGCGGGGGGTGGCAATACGGTGTTCTGCATGTTTGAGCGACACTCAATGTGACCTAAGCCCTGGTCTCAGGTCAATGCTTCATTGCAGGGAAATGAAGAGTTAGAGTGATGCTCTAACCCATCGACTCGAAGGGTGGTGGATCGGCGTGCGGCTGACACCCACGGAGCGCGACCGGCTCCTGCTCCGCAGCGCTGCGGAACTGGCCAGGGCCCGGCGGGCCCGCGGGCTGAAACTCAACGTCCCGGAGGCCACCGCGCTCATCGCGGACACGGTCTGCGAAGCCGCACGCGACGGAAAGCGGCTCGCGCAGGCCATCGAGGAGGCCCGCTCCGTGCTGGGCCCGGACGATGTGCTGCCCGGCGTCAGCGACGTGGTCACCGAGGTGCACGTGGAGGCCGTCTTCGACGACGGATCCCGCCTCGCGGTGGTCTCGTCCCCGATCCGCGGCGCGGCCGGCCTGGGCGAGAACGCCCCGGGCGCGGTCCTCCCCGGCCCCGGAGCCCCCCAGCCGGAGCCCACGGTCCACCTGTGGGTGCGCAACACCGCCCCGGTGCCGGTCAGCGTCACCTCCCACTTCCACTTCTTCGAGGCCAACCCGCGCCTCGACTTCGACCGCGCGGCCGCGTACGGCATGCGCCTGTGCGTACCGGCGGGATCGTCCGTACGGTTCGACCCGCACGGCGAGGGCGAAGTCGGCCTCGTCCCCATCGGCGGGGACCGCGTCGCGATCGGCTTCGCCGGGCTGGTCGACGGACCGCTGGACGCCCCGGGCGCCAAGGCCGAAGCCCTGCGCCGCGCGGCCGCCTGCGGCTACCTCGGCACGGGGCCCGCCGACGCCGCCGAGGGTGCGGACGCCACGGACGCCGCCGATGCCACCGACGCCACGGACGGAGCGCAGGCGTGAGCAAGCAGACCAGGCACAGCGACCACTGCGCACCCGGCAGCCGGCACATCGACCCGCACGAGTACGCCTCCGTCTTCGGCCCGCGTGCCGGCGACCGGGTCCGCCTCGGCGACTCCGGGCTGACCGTCCGCGTCGAGTCCGACTCCCAGAAGCCCGGTGACGAGTTCCTGGCCGGCTTCGGCAAGACGGCCCGCGACGGGCTGCACCTGAAGGCCGCCGCCGTCCGCGACACCTGCGACGTGGTGATCAGCAACGTGCTGGTCATCGACGCCGTCCTCGGCATCCGCAAGGTCTCCATCGGCATCCGCGAGGGCCGCATCCACGCGATCGGCCGGGCCGGGAACCCCGACACCCTCGACGGCGTCGACGTCGTGGTCGGCACGGGCACGAGCATCGTCTCCGGCGAGGGCATGATCGCCACCGCCGGCGCCGTCGACACCCACGTGCACCTGCTCTCCCCGCGCATCATGGAGGCCTCGCTCGCCGCGGGCGTCACCACGATCATCGGGCAGGAGTTCGGCCCGGTCTGGGGCGTCGGGGTCAACTCCCCGTGGGCGCTGAAGCACGCCTTCAACGCCTTCGACGCCTGGCCCGTCAACATCGGTTTCCTCGCGCGGGGTTCCTCCTCGGACCCGGCCCCGCTGGTCGAGGCGCTCGCCGAAGGCGGCGCGTCCGGCTTCAAGGTCCACGAGGACATGGGCGCGCACACCCGCGCCCTGGACACCGCCCTGCGCGTGGCCGAGGAGCACGACGTCCAGGTCGCCCTGCACAGCGACGGCCTCAACGAGTGCCTCTCCGTGGAGGACACCCTGCGGGTGCTGGACGGCCGGACCATCCACGCCTTCCACATCGAGGGCTGCGGCGGCGGCCACGTCCCCAACGTCCTGAAGATGGCGGGCGTGCCGAACGTCATCGGCTCCTCCACCAACCCGACCCTGCCCTTCGGCCGGGACGCGGTCGCCGAGCACTACGGCATGATCGTCTCCGTCCACGACCTCAAGCCGGACCTCCCCGGCGACGCCGCCATGGCCCGCGACCGGATCCGCGCGGGCACGATGGGGGCCGAGGACGTCCTGCACGACCTCGGCGCGATCGGCATCACCTCCTCCGACGCCCAGGGCATGGGCCGCGCCGGCGAGACCATCCGCCGCACCTTCGCCATGGCCGCCAAGATGAAGGGCGAGCTGGGCCCCCTGGACGGCGACGGCGAGGGCGACGACAACGCCCGCGTCCTGCGCTACATGGCCAAGCTGACCATCAACCCGGCCATCGCCCACGGCCTCGCCCACGAGATCGGCTCCATCGAGGTCGGCAAGCTCGCCGACATCGTGCTGTGGCGCCCCCCGTTCTTCGGCGCCAAACCGCAGCTGGTCCTCAAGTCCGGCTTCCCGGCCTACGGGGTCACCGGTGACCCCAACGCCGCCACGGACACGTGCGAACCGCTGGTCCTCGGACCGCAGTTCGGCTCGTACGGGGCCACCGCGGCCGATATCTCCGTCGCCTTCGTCTCGGCCGCCGCGGCGGCCCTCGGCAGCGACGAGATGCCGACCCGCAGGCGCCGGGTCGCCGTCCGCGGCACCCGGGGCATCGGCCCCGGGAACCTGCTCCTCAACTCCCGGGTGGGCGCGGTCGATGTGGACGCGCGCAGCGGACTCGTCTCCCTCGACGGAGAACCGCTGCGCTCCGAGGCCGCCGAATCGGTCTCCCTCAACCGCCTGTACTTCCTGTAAGCCAGCACAGCCTTTGAATCAGCACAGCCTTCAAGCCGGCACTGCCCGTAAGGACCTCCCTGCCATGACCGACACCACGCCCGTGAACGCCGGATTCCGGATGCCCGCCGAGTGGATGCCCCACGAGCGCACCTGGATGGCCTGGCCCAGCCCCAACCCCACCTTTACCAACGAGCAGGAGCTCGCCGAGGCCCGCGAGGCCTGGGGCGCCGTCGCCCGCGCGGTGCGCACGTACGAGCCCGTGACCCTGGTGGTCTCGCCCGGTGATGCCGAGAGCGCCCGCGCCGTCGTCGGCGAGGCCGCCGGCCACGAACTCGAGCTGGTCGAGCGCGAGCTCGACGACGCCTGGATGCGCGACATCGGCCCGACCTTCGTCACCAACGACGCGGGCGAGCTGGCCGCCGTCGACTGGACCTTCAACGGCTGGGGCGCCCAGGACTGGGCCCGCTGGGACCACGACTCGAAGATCGCCCGGGAGATCTCCGGCCTCGTCGGGACCCGCACCTACAGCACCGCGCTGGTCAACGAGGGCGGCGCCATCCACGTGGACGGCGAGGGCACCGTGCTCCTCACCGACACCGTGCAGCTCGGCAAGGGCCGCAACCCCGACTGGACCCGCGAGCAGGTCGAGGCCGAGATCCACGCCCACCTGGGCACCACCAAGGCGATCTGGCTCCCGTACGGCCTGGCCGGCGACTACGGCACCTACGGCACCCAGGGCCACGTGGACATCGTCGCCGCCTTCGCCCGCCCCGGCGTGGTCATGGTCCACAGCCAGCCCGACCCGGCCCACCCGGACCACGAGCGCGGCAAGACCATCGCCGCCATCCTGCGCGCCTCCACCGACGCGCAGGGCCGGCAGCTCCAGGTCGTGGAGATCCCGGCGCCGACCGTGCTGGAAGAGGACGGGGAGTGGGTCGACTACTCCTACATCAACCACTACCTGTGCAACGGCGGCGTGGTCCTGTGCGCCTTCGACGACCCGCGCGACGAGGAGGCGGCGGAGATCTTCCGCGGTCTCTTCCCCGAGCGGACCGTGACGCTCGTCGACGCACGTACGATTTTCGCCGGGGGTGGCGGTATCCACTGCATCACCCAGCAGCAGCCGAAGGTCTGACCCCGAGCGGGCGGCCGGGACGAGGAGTGGGCCATGGTGGCGGGTGAGGTACGTGCCGCGCGCAAGAACGCGCCGCCGCGCGAGGACGTACTGGTCGCCGCCATGGCCACCATCGCCGAACGCGGCCTGGACGGTCTGACCATGGCCGGCCTGGGCCGCGAGGTCGGCATGAGCAGTGGCCACCTCCTCTACTACTTCGGCACCAAGGACGAGCTCCTGCTCCAGACCCTGGAGTGGAGCGAGGCGGCGCTCGGCACCCGCCGCCGCGCCCTGCTGTCCCGCCGGGGCCCGGTGCGCGAGCGCCTGCAGGCGTACGTGGACCTGTACGTGCCCGAGGGCCCCCGCGATCCGCACTGGACGCTGTGGCTGGAGGTCTGGAACCGCTCGCAGAACGCGGGACCGGCGGAGCGGGAGCGCCAGGGGGCCATCGAGGGCGCCTGGCACCGCGACCTGGTGGCCCTGCTCGCCGAGGGCATCTCGCGCGGGGAGTTCCGCCCGGTCGACCCGGACCGCTTCGCGGCCCGGCTGCGGGCCCTGCTCGACGGGTTCAGCATCCAGGTCGCCGTCGGCCTGCCCGGGATAGGGCGGGGCGACATCCTGGAGCACGTCGGCGAGTTCCTCAGCGAGGCGCTGACTCCGAGGCCTTGACCCCGAGGTCCTGACCCCGAGGTCCTGGCCTCGCGGCCCCGGCCCCGAGGCCCCGCCCCGCCGCTCCGGCCCTCGGACAGGTGTGCCCGCATGCTGAGATCCTCGTCCATGCGCGGCATGCGGTATGGCAGACTGCCGACGTGCCTGCTCAGCTCATGATTATGGACAGCAGCGCGCCGGTCCCCAGTGGCCGCTGAGCCGCGGAAGAACTTCGCGGAGGCGGCCACCGTGCCCCAGACCCGCGCGCAGACCTCTCGCACCCGCGAGAGGTTTTTTCGTTTTCCGGCCCGAACATGCCGGGACCGGGCAGCGCGCGATGATGGGGGCAGTGGCGTCGGCCTGCCCGCGGGCGGGCATCCGGAACCACCCATCCGACAGGAGTCAGATCAGCATGACGACGACAGAGGCGAGCGAGCCGACTGCGCCGGCTTCGGGCCCCGGCCCCGACGACGGGTTCCACGTCTTCGACACGACCCTGCGCGACGGCGCCCAGCGTGAGGGCATCAACCTCACGGTCGCGGACAAGCTGACGATCGCCCGGCACCTGGACGACTTCGGGGTGGGGTTCATCGAGGGCGGCTGGCCCGGCGCCAACCCGCGCGACACCGAGTTCTTCTCGCGTGCCCGCGCGGAGATCGACTTCAAGCACGCCCAGCTCGTCGCCTTCGGCGCGACCCGCCGGGCGGGCGGTTCGGCCGCCACCGACCCGCAGGTCCGCGCCCTGCTGGAATCCGGCGCCCCGGTGATCACCCTGGTCGCCAAGTCCCACGACCGGCACGTCGAGCTCGCCCTGCGCACCACCCTGGACGAGAACCTGGAGATGGTCCGCGACACCGTCGCCCACCTGGTCTCCCAGGGCCGCCGGGTCTTCGTCGACTGCGAGCACTTCTTCGACGGCTACCGGGCCAACGCCGAGTACGCGAAGGCCGTCGTGCGCGCCGCCCACGAGGCGGGCGCCGACGTCGTGGTCCTCTGCGACACCAACGGCGGCATGCTGCCCGCGCAGATCACCGCGACCGTGGCGACCGTACTGGCCGACACCGGCGCCCGCCTCGGCATCCACGCCCAGGACGACACCGGCTGCGCCGTAGCCAACACGCTGGCCGCCGTGGACGCCGGCGCCACCCACGTGCAGTGCACCGCGAACGGCTACGGCGAGCGGGTCGGCAACGCCAACCTCTTCCCGGTCGTCGCCGCGCTGGAGATCAAGTACGGCCGTACGGTCCTGCCTGCGGGCGCCCTGGCCGAGATGACCCGGATCTCCCACGCCATCGCCGAGGTCGTCAACCTCACCCCCTCCACGCACCAGCCCTACGTCGGCGTCTCCGCCTTCGCGCACAAGGCGGGCCTGCACGCCTCGGCCATCAAGGTCGACCCGGACCTGTACCAGCACATCGACCCCGCCCGGGTCGGCAACACCATGCGGATGCTCGTCTCCGACATGGCCGGCCGGGCCTCCATCGAGCTCAAGGGCAAGGAGCTCGGCGTCGACCTCGGCGGGGACCGCGCGCTGGTCTCCCGGGTGGTGGAGCGGGTCAAGGAGCGGGAGCTCCAGGGCTACACGTACGAGGCCGCCGACGCCTCCTTCGAGCTGCTGCTGCGCGCCGAGGCCGAGGGCCGGGCGCGCAAGTACTTCCGCATCGAGTCCTGGCGGGCCATCGTCGAGGACCGCCCCGACGGCACGCACGCCAACGAGGCCACGGTGAAGCTGTGGGCCAAGGGCGAGCGGATCGTCGCCACGGCGGAGGGCAACGGCCCGGTCAACGCACTGGACCGGGCGCTGCGGGTGGCCCTGGAACGCTTCTACCCCCAGCTCGCGAAGTTCGAGCTGATCGACTACAAGGTCCGCATCCTGGAGGGCGCCCACGGCACGGCGTCCACGACCCGGGTCCTGGTCACCACCACCGACGGCACCCGCGAATGGAACACCGTCGGCGTCGCCCCGAACGTCATCGCGGCATCCTGGCAGGCCCTGGAGGACGCCTTCACCTACGGCCTCCTGCACGCGGGCGTGGAGCCGGCGGAGTAGTCCGCGTACGCCGTCTCGTCGTGCTCCGGCAGGATGAGACGGCGGAGACGCCCGGCAGGGCGATGGCCCTTATGTCCAGCTCACACGGGATTGGGTCCATTCCGGTAGCGTCGTGACTATGAGGACCAGGCTTATATCCGTACGTATGGGATCGCTGCTGGCCGCTCTGCTGCTGGCGCTGTCCGCGACCGCGCTGCTGGTCGCCCCGGGGGCGTCGGCCGCCGACGGGACCACCGCCGTGGCGGAGGCCCTCAAGAAGGGCCCGGTCTACGTGGACCCCGGCGCCGCCGCGCAGCTGTCGCCCGCGCAGGCGGACGCGCTCGCGAAGAAGATCAAGGACGCCGGGAAGCCCGTGTTCGTGGCCGTGCTCCCGGCCACCGCCGAGTTCCCGGCCGCGAGCGTGCTGAAGACGATCCGTACCGAGACCGGCATCACCGGGCTCTACGCGATCCGGCTCGGCGACGGCTTCAACGCCGGCGCCGACCGGGCCGTCATGCCGAACAACGCGGTCCGCAACCTGGTCGACGCCGTCAAGGCGGGCGGAGCGGTCGACGCGAGCACCGAGCTCAACACCTTCGTGGACCAGGCCCTCGCCCAGGCCAAGGGCAAGGCCCCCGCCTCCTGGGGCACCGCGAGCACCGACGACGGCGCCCCGGTGGGCGCCCTGATCGGGCTCGGCGTGGTGGCCGCCGTCGGCGGCGGCGGGGCGTACGCGCTGGTCAAGCGCAACCGCAAGAAGAAGGAAGAGCTCCGGCGCGAGTCCATCGCCCGGCTGAGCGTGGTCGTCGACGAGGACATCACGGCCTTCGGCGAGGAGCTGGAGCGCCTCGACTTCCACCCCGGTGAGCCCCGAGCCGACGACGCCATGCGCACGGACTACGAGCAGGGCCTCGACTCGTACGAGAAGGCCAAGCAGATCATGGCCTCCGTGCAGTACCCGGAGGAGGTCAAGGGGGTCACGCAGGCCCTGGAGGAAGGCCGGTACGCCCTGGCCCGCCTCGACGCGCGGCGGCAGGGCCGGCCGCTGCCCGAGCGCCGCGCCCCCTGCTTCTTCGACCCGCGCCACGGGCCGAGCACCGAGGACGCCACCTGGGCCCCGGCGGGCGGGGCCGCCCGTACCGTCCCGGTCTGCGCGGCGGACGCCGTCCGGCTGCGCGACGGCCAGGACCCGGCGGTCCGCACGGTCGACACCGAGCACGGCCCGCGCCCCTACTACGACGCCGGCCCGGCGTACGGCCCCTGGGCCGGCGGCTACTTCGGCGGCGGCATCCTGCCCGGCCTGCTGATGGGCACGATGCTCGGCTCGATGATGTCCAGTCCGGCCTACGCATCCGACTTCGGCGGCGGCAACGGCTTCGACGGAGGGGGCTTCGACGGGGGCGACGTCTCCGGGGCCGACTTCGACTCGTCCGACTTCGGCGGCGGAGGCTTCGGCGGCGGGGACTTCGGCGGCGGAGGCGGTTTCGACGGAGGCGGCTTCGGCGGGGGCGACTTCTGAGCCGCCCCCGGACCGCAGCCCGGAAGGGGCCTCAGGCCTGCTTGATCGCCGAGATGTCGAAGGTCAGCTTCACCTTGTCGCTGACCATCACGCCGCCGGTCTCCAGCGCCGCGTTCCAGGTCAGGCCCCAGTCGGAGCGCAGGATCTCGGCGGAGCCCTCGAACCCGACGCGCTCGTTGCCGTAGACGTCGGTGGCCGAGCCGCCGAACTCCAGGTCGATGGAGAGCGGGCGCGTGACGTCCTTGATGGTCAGCTCGCCGGTGATGCGGTACTTGTCGCCGCCGAGCTGGCGGGCCTCGGTGGAGCGGAAGGTCATCAGGGGGAAGGTCTCGGCGTCGAAGAAGTCGCCGGAGCGCAGGTGGCCGTCGCGGTCGCCGATGCCGGTGTCGACGGAGGCGATCTTCACGTCGATGGAGGCGGTGGAGCGGGACGGGTCGGTGCCGTCCAGGTGCAGGGAGCCCTCGTGCTCGGCGAAGGTGCCGCGCACGTTGGTGACCATCGCGTGGCGGACGGTGAAGCCGATGCTGCTGTGGGAGGGGTCGATGACGTAGTCGCCGGTGAGTGCGGCGAGGGCCGGGTCCACGTCGAGGGTGGCGACGGCGGTCGTGGCGTCCTGCGTGCGGCGGGTGAAGAGACCCATGGCTGCTCCTTGGTGAGGGTGCCGCTGGATGTCCGGCACTCGGTGGCTCTGACTCGTTGAACTTTCAACAAGAACGACGCTAGACCCATTCCGTTCAAATTTCAACCTCCCACGCTCTTGTGGGCGGCTTGGATGGCTTGACGGCATCTTGGTGACGCCTTGGCGGCCACTTGGGCCAGTGATTTGTGGAAACCCCACAAAGGACCAAGGTCCTGCCTGGTGGGACGGGCTGCTCCCGCAGCGGTTCTGTCCGGCCCGGACAGCGGAAGACACCCGACACTGTGTGGATTCGACGGAGGGTTTTCCCGGTCCGGCTTCGTAAGGTCATTACATGACCGTTGTGGACCAGATTCCGAGCGAGCCGACGGACGCCCGCGGGCGCGTGGCCGAGCTGCACGACCTGCGCGAGCAGGCGCGCCGCGGCCCGAGCGACCGGGCGACCGAAGCGCAGCACGCCAAGGGCAAGCTCACCGCCCGTGAGCGGATCGCGTTGCTGCTCGACGAGGGTTCCTTCAAGGAGGTCGAGCAGCTGCGTCGCCACCGCGCGACCGGCTTCGGCCTGGAGGCCAAGAAGCCCTACACCGACGGTGTCATCACCGGCTGGGGCACGGTCGAGGGCCGTACGGTCTTCGTCTACGCACACGACTTCCGGATCTTCGGCGGCGCCCTGGGCGAGGCCCACGCCCAGAAGATCCACAAGATCATGGACATGGCCATCGCGGCCGGTGCCCCGCTGGTCTCCCTCAACGACGGCGCCGGCGCCCGCATCCAGGAGGGCGTCTCCGCGCTCGCCGGATACGGCGGCATCTTCCAGCGCAACACCAAGGCCTCGGGCGTCATCCCGCAGATCTCGGTCATGCTCGGCCCCTGCGCCGGCGGCGCGGCCTACTCCCCGGCACTGACGGACTTCGTGTTCATGGTCCGGGAGACCTCGCAGATGTTCATCACCGGCCCGGACGTGGTCCGCGCGGTGACCGGCGAGGAGATCACCCAGAACGGCCTCGGCGGCGCGGACGTGCACGCCGAGACCTCGGGCGTGGCGCACTTCGCGTACGACGACGAGGAGACCTGCATCTCCGAGGTCCGCTACCTCATCACGATGCTGCCCTCCAACAACCGCGAGAACCCCCCGGTCCACGAGACCAGCGACCCGGCCGACCGCCGGTCCGAGGTCCTGCTGGACCTCGTGCCCGCCGACGGCAACCGCCCGTACGACATGCTCAAGGTCATCGAGGAGCTCGTCGACGAGGGCGACGTCCTGGAGATCCACGAGCGCTGGGCCCGCAACATCATCTGCGCCCTGGCGCGGATGGACGGCCAGGTCGTCGGCATCGTCGCCAACCAGCCCGGCCACCTCGCCGGCGTCCTGGACATCCACGCCTCCGAGAAGGCGGCGCGCTTCGTCCAGCTCTGCGACGCCTTCAACATCCCGATCATCACCCTCCTGGACGTCCCCGGCTTCCTGCCGGGCGTCGACCAGGAGCACGGCGGCATCATCCGCCACGGCGCGAAGCTGCTGTACGCGTACTGCAACGCGACCGTGCCGCGGATCTCGCTGATCCTGCGCAAGGCCTACGGCGGTGCGTACATCGTCATGGACTCCCAGTCCATCGGTGCCGACCTCACCTACGCCTGGCCGACCAACGAGATCGCCGTGATGGGCGCCGAGGGCGCCGCCAACGTCATCTTCCGCAAGCAGATCGCGGATGCCGAAGACCCCGAGGCAATGCGTGCGCGCATGGTCAAGGAGTACAAGGCAGAGCTGATGCACCCTTACTACGCGGCCGAGCGAGGCCTCGTGGACGACGTGATCGACCCCGCGGAAACCCGCGAAGTCCTCGTCGCCGCCCTCGCGATGCTCCGCAACAAGCACGCGGACCTGCCGTCGCGCAAGCACGGCAACCCGCCCCAGTAGACGTCGAAGGAGAACTGCCACCGATGAGCAACGCCACCGGCACCCTGCTGAAGGTCGAGAAGGGCAACGCCGAGCCCGAGGAGCTGGCCGCGATCACCGCGATCCTGCTCGCCCGCGCCGCGGCCGCCCCCGAGGACACCTCCACCGCCACCGCCCGCTCCCAGGCCGGCTGGCGCCGCCTGGAGCGCACCCCGGGCTTCCGCGGCCCGCGCAGCTGGCAGGGCTAGTACGCGAAGGCCCGCAGGCACCACGAGAAAGCCCCCCGAACTCCGAGGAGTGCGGGGGGCTTTCGCGTACGACCGGGACGGCTACCGCAGGCGGGCCATCAGGGCGTGCTCGACGAGCGTGATGAGCGCGCTCTTGGCGTCCGCGCGGTGGCGGGCGTCGGTGGTGATGATGGGTGCGTCCGGGCCGATCTGCAGGGCCTCGCGGACTTCCTCCGGGGTGTACGGCTGGTGTCCGTCGAAGCCGTTGAGGGCGATGACGAAGGGCAGGCCGCTGTTCTCGAAGTAGTCGACGGCGGGGAAGCAGTCGGCGAGACGGCGGGTGTCGACGAGGACCACGGCGCCGATCGCGCCGCGCACGAGGTCGTCCCACATGAACCAGAAGCGGTCCTGACCGGGGGTACCGAAGAGGTACAGGATCAGGTCCTGGTCCAGGGTGATGCGGCCGAAGTCCATGGCGACCGTGGTGGTCGTCTTGTCCCCGGTGTGGGTCAGGTCGTCGATGCCGGCGGAGGCGCTCGTCATGACGGCCTCGGTGCGCAGGGGGTTGATCTCGGAGACGGCGCCCACGAACGTGGTCTTGCCCACGCCGAAGCCACCCGCCACCACGATCTTCGCGGAGGTGGTGGAGCGAGGAGCCGCTCCGCCGTTAGAGCTTGCGAAGTCCACTGAGCACCCTTTCGAGCAGTGTCACATCTGGCTGACCGCCGGCGGACTCGTCGCCGCCGGGCTGGTGGATGGCTACGAGGCCGGCCTCCGCCAGGTCGGCGACGAGGATCCGGGCTACGCCAAGAGGAATGGAAAGAAGTGCCGAGATCTCCGCGACGGATTTGATCTCCTGGCACAGGAGGCAGATGCGCTGGTGCTCGGGCAACTGCCCTTGCAGACGCGCGGGATCGGCCGTGGTGCTGACCAGCGCCTCGATGGCGAGCTGGTAGCGCGGCCGGGTCCGGCCGCCGGTCATCGCGTACGGGCGCACCAGCGGGTTGTGCGCCTGCGGAGCCTGCGGGCGCCCGCCGCGCGGAGGCTGCTGCGAGGACCGGTAGGCCGACTGTCCGGGCTGCTGCTGCTGTTGCGGCGGCCGGCCGTACGGCTGCTGCGGCTGCTGGTAGGGCTGCCGCTGGTACGGCTGCCCCGAGGCGGGGTCGTGCTCCGGCGAGGGCCGGTTGCTGGGAGCAGACGGGAAGTTGAAGCGGTTCTGGTCGTGCCCACCCTGCGGCTGCTGCGCGCCGCCATAGGGATGTCCTCCGGGTGTTGTCACGTTTCCTCCTCCGACTCCAAGTACGCAGTACTCCCTGTGGAACCGCGCCACCGCACCCTATGGTCCAGTGACGCGAAACGCACTGCCTGTCTGCTAGTTGAGAAGTCCACCCTGCAGTTCCGCGCGCAGGTCCGGGGTGAGGACACTGCCGGCGCGGTCCACGAGGAGGGCCATCTCGTAACCCACCAGGCCGATGTCGCACTCGGGGTGCGCGAGCACCGCGAGCGAGGATCCGTCGGAGACGGACATCAGGAAGAGGAATCCGCGGTCCATCTCCACCACCGTCTGGTTGACGGCACCACCCTCGAAGATGCGCGAGGCACCCGCGGTGAGGGAGGTCAGGCCGGAGGCCACCGCGGCGAGCTGGTCGGCCCGGTCACGGGGGAAACCCTCGGACATGGCCAGAAGGAGGCCGTCGGCGGAGACCACCACCGTGTGGGACACCCCTGGGGTGTTGTCCACGAAGTTGGTGATCAACCAGTTCAGGTTCTGCGCCGCCTGGCTCATCGCGCTCACACTAACGCTCCTGGTCATAGCTGTTACTTGACTGCTCGGATCCCGCGTTGCGGCCCTGCTGGACGCCGCGTCGCAGGTTGCTCAACCTGCCACGGATGTCCTCCGGGGCCCGGGAGACCTCGGGGCCTCCCTGCGGCGTCGTCTCCGCAGCGCCCTCGACCAGGTTGGCCTTGGGCACGCGCCGGGGGAGACCGGAAGGGGTGACCCCGCCGGCCTTCGGCTCACGGAGTTTGGCGGCCTGCTGCCAGCGCTCGTCGTTGTTCGAGCGCCAGTCGTCAGGGCCGACCGGTTCCTCGGGGGCCTTCTCCGGCGCCGCGGGCTGCTGCTGTCGCTGCGGCCGCTGCTCGAAGAGGGATCCGGAGGACTCCGTTTCCTGCTGTCCCGGACGCTGCTGCGGCTGGCTGCCGCGTCGCGGCAGGCCCGCCCCGGTCACCTGGTGGCCGGCGTCGGCAGTGGCGCCCGGACGGTCGAAGCCTACGCGGTCCCGGGCAGGTTCGGGAGCGGCCGGTGATTCCGATTCGGTCCCGTAATCCTGCTGGTAGGAGCCCGAGTAGGTGTTCTGCTGGGGCCACTCCGCCGGTGTGGACGGGGCATCGTACCCACCGTCGTAGGCCGGGAGTTCTTGTCGCTGATCCGTGTACTCGGGTTCCGGATAGGCGTACTCCTGCTGGGTGTACGCGTCGTATCCCTGCCCGGTCTGAGCGGATTCGTAACCGAGGTCGTAGCCCTGCACGGGCTGCTGCTCGTAGCCCTGGTACGGCTGGTACGCGTGCTCCGGCTGCGGTTCCGGATACTCCGCCGCGGGCTCGTCGTACGGGGACTGCGGCTGGGCCTCCGGCTGCGGGTAGCCGACCTGCGCCTCCAGCGCGGCCCGGCGCTCCTCGCGGCCCAGGGACCGGCCGACCGGGTCGGCGGCGGGCTCGTCGAATCCCGGCTGGTCGGCCCGGTGGACCTCGTAGCGGGAGTCGTCGAAGCCGAGCTCGGCGGCCGTGCGCGGCGCGGCCGGCTGCTGGGCCTGCTGGCGCGGGATGATCTGGGAGACCGTGAAGTCGTCCGCCGGGATCACCTCGCCACCGCCACCGTGGGTGATGGCGTCGGGGAGCATGACCAGCGAGGTGGTGCCGGCCGCTTCGCCCGAGGGGCGCAGCTGGACGCGGATGCTGTGCCGGTCGGCCAGCCGGCCGACCACGAACAGACCCATGCGCTGCGAGATCGCGGCGTCCACGGTCGGCGGGTTGGCCAGCTTGTGGTTGATGTCCGCGAAGTCCTCGGCGGTCAGGCCGATTCCCTTGTCGTGGATCTCGACCATCACCCGGCCGTCGGGCAGACGCGTCGCGTTGACCCGGACCTTGGTCTGGGGGGAGGAGAAGGTGGTGGCGTTCTCCAGCAGCTCGGCGAGCAGGTGCACGAGGTCGGTCACGGCCTGGCCGTGGATCTCGGCCTCGGAGACGCCCGACAGCTCGACGCGCTCGTACTGCTCCACCTCGGAGGAGGCGGCGCGCAGGACGTCGACGAGGGGGACCGGCTGGTCCCAGCGGCGGCCCGGCTCCTCACCGGCGAGGATGAGGAGGTTCTCGCCGTTGCGGCGCATGCGGGTGGCCAGGTGGTCCAGGCGGAAGAGGTTCTCCAGCTGGTCCGGGTCGGCCTCGTTGTTCTCCAGCTCGGTGATCAGGGTCAGCTGGCCCTCGATCAGCGACTGGTTGCGCATGGAGAGGTTCGTGAAGATCGCGTTGACGTTGCCCCGGAGGAGCGCCTGCTCGGCGGCGAGCCGGACGGCCTCGCGGTGGACCTGGTCGAAGGCGCGGGCGACCTCGCCGATCTCGTCCTGGGAGTCGATCGGGATCGGCACCACGCGGGTGTCGACCTTGCCCGGGTCGGTGCGCGAGAGCTGGTCGACGAGCATCGGCAGGCGCTGCTCGGCGATGTCGAAGGCGGCGCTGCGCAGGCGGCGCATGGCCTTGCCCATCTGGCGGGCCATCATGCCGGCCAGGATGAAGGCGGCGAGCAGGGCCACGACCACGATGACACCGGTCAGGATGGCGTCGTTGCGGGCCTCGTCGGAGACCGCGACGGAGTCCTTGAGGGCCTTGTCGAGGAGTTCCTTCTCCAGCTCGGCGTAGCCGTCGAACTTGGCGGTGGCCGCGGCCTGCCAGGCCTGCGAGGTGGTGCCGTCCGCGGCGAGCTTGGCGGGCTTCTCGCCGCTGGCTATCGCCTCGGTCATACCGGTGAGCGCGGAGTCGTTGACCACGGGCGGGGCGTGGAAGACGGTGCCGGCCTGCTCGGCCGCCTGCTTGGCGGCGGCGAGCTTCTGGGCGCCCTCTTCGGACTTCTTGCCCATGATCTCGCGCAGCCGCGCGACGTCCTCGTCGGTGCCGGCGGCGACGTACTCGCCGATGGCTATCTCTTCGAGGTAGGCGTACGAGGAGAAGGCGACGAGCTGGGCCTTGCGGATGTCCTCGTTCGCGCTCGGCCGGACCAGCAGGTGGGTGCCCACCGAGCGCTGCAGGGAGTTCGCGGCCTTGGACAGTTCGAGTGCGTAGACCATGCGGCCGTACGAGGTCACGTTGCCGGTGCCGAGGCCCAGCTCGTTGGAGAACTGCATGAGGTAGTGCTGGACCAGCACGTACCCCTCTTCGGTCGGGATCGGGCCCAGTGCCTTCGGGAGGGCCTTCTTCGGCGTCTCCAGCTGCGGCAGGTAGGCCGTCTTGCGGACCTGCTCCAGCTTCGGCTCCTCCTGGCGGAAGAGTTCCAGACGGCGTTCCAGACCCTGGCCCGCGGGCAGGTCCTTCGCGGCCTCGGCGAACTTGGCCTTGGCGGCGTCGGTGGCGGAGTAGGCCTTCAGGACGGGCTCGGACTCGCGCTGGCCCTTGAGGAGGGGATCGGCCGTCAGGTCGCGCTCGTTCAGGAGCGCCTGGCCGTATTCGGCCGCGGCCTGGACGATGACGGCGGTCTTCTCGGCGTCCTTGGCCTCGTTCCAGGTGTCGATCGAGCCCTTCACCTGGAAGCCGCCCATGACCAGTCCGACGAGGACCGGGACGAGGAGGATGGCGTTCAGACGGGTCGGCACGCGCCAGTTGCGGGGCGAGAACCTGCTGGTGCTGCCGCTGCTCACGGATGGTTCCACGGGTACGTCAAGGGGAGACGCGGCCGCGCGCGGCGGCGGGGTGAAGTTGCCGCGCGCGGGTTCATCCGCGGGGCTCGAGTTGCTTCGCCTCACTCGACCAACAACCTCTCGGCGGTGCTACTAGCTAGTTCGTTGAATTCCAGCACGGTTAACGGCCGTGTTCCAAACAGTTGAAATCGGCCATTCCTAGAGCCTTATGCCCCACATAAATCGGACATAAAGAGCGTCCTGCGGCAAAAACGGGGCCAGTTGTGAGCGCAGCGGCACCGGACGAACGCACCGTGTCGCCAACTACCGGCAATTCTCTGTCGAAACGTTATGAACGAAGGGGGCGGGCCGTGTCGCATGACACAGCCCGCCCCCCAAAACCGGCCGGTGAAGCCCTCGTCACGAGGCGCCCCTGCGCGAGCCGCTACTTGAGCCGCGCCATCAGGGCGTGCTCGACGAGCGTGATGAGCGCGCTCTTGGCGTCCGCGCGGTGGCGGGCGTCGGTGGTGATGATGGGTGCGTCCGGGCCGATCTGCAGGGCCTCGCGGACTTCCTCCGGGGTGTACGGCTGGTGCCCCTCGAAGCCGTTGAGGGCCACGACGAACGGCAGGCCGCTGTTCTCGAAGTAGTCCACGGCCGGGAAGCAGTCGGCCAGGCGCCGCGTGTCGACCAGGACGATCGCCCCGATCGCGCCGCGCACGAGGTCGTCCCACATGAACCAGAAGCGGTCCTGACCGGGGGTACCGAAGAGGTACAGGATCAGGTCCTGGTCCAGGGTGATGCGGCCGAAGTCCATGGCGACCGTGGTGGTCGTCTTGTCCCCGGTGTGGGTCAGGTCGTCGATGCCCGCGCTCGCGGACGTCATCACGGCCTCGGTGCGCAGCGGGTTGATCTCGGAGACGGCGCCCACGAACGTGGTCTTGCCCACGCCGAAGCCACCCGCCACCACGATCTTCGCGGAGGTGGTGGAGCGAGGAGCCGCTCCGCCGTTAGAGCTTGCGAAGTCCACTGAGAACCCTCTCGAGCAGCGTTACATCCGGCGTTCCGCCGGCCTCTCCATTGCCCGGCTGGTGGATGGCCACCATGCCGGCCTCCGCCAGGTCGGCGACGAGGATCCGTGCGACACCGAGCGGCATGTTCAGCAGCGCGGAGACCTCCGCGACCGACTTGACCTCACGGCAGAGGGTGCAGATGCGCTGGTGCTCCGGGAGCAGCCCGGACAGGTGCATCGGATCGGCCGTGGTGCTGACCAGGGCCTCGATGGCGAGCTGGTAGCGCGGTCGGGTCCGGCCGCCGGTCATCGCGTACGGACGAACCAGCGGCTGGTCGCCTTCCGAGTACGAGTCTCCGTACTGATCGGAATAGGCGGGGGGCGGGGTCATTGATCCTCCGGGCTGGACAGCAATGGTCAGCGTGCCGTCTGACGGGGCGGCCGGTGGGGGGACGGTATGACGGCCTGGCGGTGGTACTGGGTTCCGGGGCCGGGGCCCCGGTCCCCCGGCCGGCAGTACCGTCCGGCCGGGAGAGCGGCAGTCAGATGAGCAGGCTTCCCTGCAGTTCCGCGCGCAGGTCCGGGGTGAGGACACTGCCGGCGCGGTCCACGAGGAGGGCCATCTCGTAACCCACCAGGCCGATGTCGCACTCGGGGTGCGCCAGTACGGCCAGCGAGGATCCGTCGGAGACGGACATCAGGAAGAGGAATCCGCGGTCCATCTCCACCACCGTCTGGTTGACGGCGCCGCCCTCGAAGATGCGGGACGCGCCCGCGGTGAGGGAGGTCAGGCCGGAGGCCACCGCGGCGAGCTGGTCGGCCCGGTCGCGGGGGAAGCCCTCGGACATGGCCAGAAGGAGGCCGTCGGCGGAGACCACCACGGTGTGGGACACCCCGGGGGTGTTGTCCACGAAGTTGGTGATCAACCAGTTCAGGTTCTGTGCCGCCTGGCTCATCGAACTCAACTATCGCTCCTGCTGGTAAGTGGGGTCGACGTGGTGGTTGCCGGTGGCCGGGCCGGTGGTACCGGCCTGCCGACCCTGCTGGATACCGCGTCGGAGGTTGGTGAGACGGCCGCGGACATCGTCCGGGGACCGCGAAACCTGGGGGCCGGCCTGTGCTTCGGCCTGCTGCTGCGCGGTGCCGGCCACGAGGTTCGCCCGCGGGACCCGGCGGGGCAGACCCGATGTGGTGATGCCGCCGGCGGCGGGCTGCCGCACGCGCTCGGCCTGCCGCATCAGCTCGTCGTTCGGCGAGGAGCGCCAGCTCACGGTCGGTACGGCGCCGGTGGTCGCCTGCGCGGGCTCGGCCGGAGCCTGCTCCTGGCCGCGCTGCGGCAGCTGGTGCTGCTGCGGGCGCTGCGGGGAGACGGGAGCCGGAGCTGCCGGGGCGGACGGCTGCGCCTGCTGGGGCACCGCCGGTGCCGGAGCCGCGGGCTGGCCGCCCTCCTGGCGGAACCAGTTCGACTCCAGCGTGTCGAAGATCGGGCTGCGACCCTCGCCGGTGCCCGCACCGGCCGGCGGCAGCGCCTCCGGACGGGGCGCCTGCGGCAGCCGCGGAGCCTCCGCACGCGGAGTCGGTACGGGGGCGTAGTTGCCCTGGGGCTGCGGAGCCTGCCCGGGCTGGGCGTAGCCGCCGACACCGGGGCCGCCGGGCCGCTGGGCCTGGAAGTCCTGGCGGGCGAACTGCCCCGTGGAGGCCGGGTCACCGAACTCGGGACGGGCGAACTGGCCCGTCGAGGCCGGGTCGGCGAAGTCCTGGCGGGCGAACTGGCCGGTGGAGGCCGGGTCACCGAACTCGGGGCGGGCGAACTGGCCCGTGGCGCTGCTGTCGTGGCCGCCCTGGCCGCCCTGGCCGCCGGCCTGCGGGGCCGGGGCGTTGAAGTCGGGGCGGGGGAACTCGGACGTGGAACCGGGGCCCGACAGCTCGTCGTGGCCGCGCGGTACGTCGTGACCGCGCTGACCGGCGCCCCACGTGGTGGTCTGGGGCATCGCGGCGGGTCCGCCGCCCGCGCCCGGGAGCTCCGGACGGGGCGCGCCGCCGCGCGGCGGAAGCTGCGGCCGGGGACCGCGCCCGCCCGGGCCGCCGGCCTGCTGCTGCGGGGCCTGCTGCGGTGCCTGCTGCTGGGGCTGGTGCGGCTGCTGGGACTGCGGCTGCGGCTGCTGCGGGCGCTCGAAGCCGTTGCCCTGCGGGAAGCCGCCGGGACCGGACGCCGTGGGGGCGCCGACCGGACGGGCCTGCGGACCGCCGAAGCCGCCCGGGCCGCCGGGACCCGAGACCGGGCCGCGGCCCGGCAGCGGAGCACCCGAACCGAAGGCGCTCTGCGTCTGGCCGCCGGGACCCTGCTGCGGCCGTCCGCCCTGCGGGCCGGGGCCCTGGGGCTGACCGCCGGGACCGCCGAGGCCGCCGGGACCGCCGAGGCCGCCGTCGCGGCCCGGCAGGGCCGCGCGCTGGCTGCCGGCGGAAACCTGGCCGCGCTGCGGGGCGGCGCCCACGGGGGGACGCGCACCGGGAGCGGGGATCGAGCCCTGCGCCTGCGCGCCGGGACCGCCCTGGCCGGGGGCGCCGGGGGCACCCTGGCCGCCGGGACCGCCCTGGCCGGGCATCGGGGCCGGCTTCTTGCCGCCCTGGGCGACGTCCACCGGGAGCATGACGAGGGCCGTCGTACCGCCCGAGTCGGAGGGGCGGAGCTGGATGCGGATGCCGTGTCGCAGGGACAGGCGGCCGACCACGAACAGACCCATGCGGCGGGAGACCGAGACGTCCACGGTGGGCGGCGAGGCGAGCCGCTCGTTGATCGCGGCGAGGTCCTCGGGGGAGAGGCCGATGCCGGTGTCGTGGATCTCGACGAGCACCCGGCCGTCGGGCAGCGCGTGACCGGTGACCTTGACCTTGGTCTGCGGGGAGGAGAACGAGGTGGCGTTCTCCAGCAGCTCGGCGAGCAGGTGCACGAGGTCGTTGACGACGCGGCCGGCCACGTCGGTGCCGGGCACCGACGAGAGTTCGATGCGCTCGTACTGCTCCACCTCGGACGCGGCGGCGCGGAGCACGTCGACGAGCGGGACGGGGCGGGTCCACCGGCGGCCCGGCTCCTCGCCCGCGAGGACGAGGAGGTTTTCGCCGTTACGGCGCATGCGGGTCGCGAGGTGGTCGAGCTTGAAGAGCGAGGACAGCTGGTCCGGGTCGGCCTCGCGCGACTCCAGCTCGGAGATGAGCGAGAGCTGGCGCTGGATGAGGCCCTGCGAACGGCGCGAGAGGTTGGTGAACATCGCGTTGACGTTGCCTCGCAGGAGGGCCTGCTCGGCGGCGAGGCGGACGGCCTCGCGGTGCACGTCGTCGAAGGCCGCGGCCACCTGGCCGATCTCGTCGCGGGTGTGCAGACCGACGGATTCCACCGTCGTGTCCACGTCCTGCGGGTCGGACTCCGACAGCTGCTTGACGAGCTCGGGCAGCCGGTCCTGGGCGACGCGGGTCGCGGTGTCCTGGAGGCGGCGCAGGGAGCGGATCATCGAGCGGGCCATGACGAAGGCGCCGACGAGGGAGACACCGAGGACGAGGAGGATCAGCGCACCGTTGATGAGGGCGTCGCGCTGCGACTCGTTCTTGAGCTCGCGGGCCTTCTGCTCCATGTCCTCGAGCAGGGTGAGCTCGATGACCTTCATGGCCTGGAGCTTGGTGTCGTCCGCGTCGTACCAGTCCATCCAGGAGCGGTTCTTCTCCTTGGCGAACTGGTCCTTGTTGCCGAGGACGCGGCGGGCGTAGTGGTCGGCGGTGGCGATTTCCTGGTTGCCGTCGCCGAGCGCCGCCAGGAGCTCCTCGGGCTTGCCCTGGTAGACGAGCTCGAAGGTCTTGCGCGCCTGCTCCTCGCTGCTCTGGGCGGAGCGGGCGTAGAGCCGGTCGTTCTCGGTGAGGGTGCCGGCCAGCGCCGGGTCCGCGGGGAGCGCGGCCGCGATGATCGCGCGCTGGATCGAGGCGTACTCCTTGGCGGAGGAGAACGCGGCCAGCGCGCGGGTGCGCTTGATCATCTCGGGGTTCGAGGTGGCCTGGGCCATGTCCTGCGAGAGCGAGAGCAGCGAGACGACCAGCGCGTTGTACTCGGTGACGGTCTGCTGGGCACCGTTCTGGTACGCGTTCTTGCGGATCTCTTCGAGGTTGTTGAGCCCGTGTGCGATCTGCAGGATGTTGTTGCGGATCGACCGGAGCGTCTCGTCGTTGCCCTCCGCGACGTCGACCTTGTCGGTCGCGGCGGCGAAGGCCCGGACGGCGGAGTCGGTCGAGTCGCGGACGCCCTGGACGAGGGTGCTGGGCTTGCCCGACTTGTCGACGGACAGCGGACCGGCGGAGTTGTCACGCTCGGCCTGGAGCATGGCGGCCAGGTTGGTGGCCTGACGCGTCATCGTCGTCAGCAGCTGCATGTGCTCCAGCTGCGCGATGTCGTTGAGCGAGTCGTTGATGCGGAAGCCACCGAGGGTGGTGGCGGCGACGACCGGCAGGGTCAGCAGCGACACCAGCCGCGTGCTGATGCGCCAGTTCTGCATGGCCAGACGGGAACCGGACCCACGGGGGGTCTGGGGTATCGCCACGTCGCGGCTGCCCGACTCGTCGTCGGCCTTGGAGCCGCCCTTGGGCTTGGCGCGGCCCTTCGGCTTCAGCGCGGCGGAGCCGTCGGGGCCCCCGCTCTCGACAGCCGGCCCGCGGTTCTGGGCGTGCTGGGGCGAGGAGCCACGGTCGGTCCCGCCGCGCGGGTCCTGCTCCGGCGCGGCGTCCCCACGGCCCTGACGGGCCTGGGGAGACCCCTTGTCATCCCTCTTGAATCGTCCCTGCACTAGCGTCGCAACCTCTGGACCAGGCGTCCCGCCGGGCGACCGGTGGGACGGTGTCGAGTCGTGGGGCAATGCGCCCCATGGTGGTCGTCGGTGACCGGCGCGTCTCCCTCTCCGTTGCCGCCGCGCTCGGCGCTGTGTCGCGCCACCTGCGCGCCGGCTGATTCCCGCGGCGGTCCCGCGAATTCCAGCACAGAGGCGGATCTCCAACAAGGTGCGAGTCCCGGCCTGGACGGTCGGTCACTTCCGGTGACGCGTGCACTACCCGACGTGCGGGCCAATTCATGCGGAATCGGACTTACGTCGCCCAAACCTCGCGCCTGGCAAGCTGTCCCAGTCGCGATGATCGGGAGCGGAATGGCGCATTCAGTGGCGTAATGTCCGCTTTGTGGGGCGGAATTGACTGACCGTAATGCCCGGAATGCCTGGTCATTGGTGAGCAAACTCACATAGCCGTGGCCATTACTTCCCGGTTCGACGGGGGATTCAGATGTTTAGCCTTGAGCTTTACAGGCTTGCCGCGAGCGACAAGCGGCACTCCGAAGGCATCCGGGCGGCGCCCGCCGCCACCATCCGACCTAGTGAGCCGAGGGCTTCGCACTCCGATGAAGACGACGATGATGTTCCGCAACATAGCCAACCCGCGCCGCACCACCCTCGCGCACCTCAAGGACGCCGAGGAGCTGCAGGCCGCGCCGGTCCCGGAGCACACCGTCGAGCTGCCGGGCCAGACCGCGAACCCGCGCCGCACCATCCTCATGGACGCACCGGTCGCCGCCGCCCAGTAAGCGGGAGCGTCCGGCGAAAGCCGCGCGAAGCGTCGGCCCCCACCGCGTTAGCCTGGAGTCCGCAGACTCCAGCCAGCGGAAATACAGAGGGGCAGACGCAACACGTGCGCATCGCCAGGTTCTCGATCGACGGCAATGTCGCGTTCGGCGCGGTCGAGGGCAGTACTGCCCTCGCGGCGTCCGAAGGTGAGCTCGTCCTCGACATCATCAAGGGCATCCCGTTCGCGGACTTCGAGCTCTCGGGCACGAAGGTCCCGCTGAGCAAGGTCCGCCTGCTGCCGCCCGTGCTCCCGAACAAGGTCGTGGCCATCGGCCGCAACTACGCGGAGCACGCGGCGGAGCTCGGCAACGAGGTCCCGGACGTCCCCGTCACCTTCTTCAAGCCCTCCACCTCGGTGATCGGCCCGGGCGACCCGATCGCCTACCCGTCCTTCTCCCAGGACCTCCACCACGAGGCGGAGCTCGCCGTGGTCATCGGCCGCATGTGCCGCGAGGTCCCGCGCGAGCGCGTCAAGGACGTCATCCTCGGCTACACCTGCGCCAACGACGTCACCGCGCGCGACGTGCAGCAGCGCGAGAAGCAGTGGGCGCGCGCCAAGGGCTTCGACGGCGCCTGCCCCCTCGGCCCGTGGATCGAGACCGATCTGGACCCGAGCGACCTGACCATCCAGTGCACCGTCAACGGCGAACAGCGCCAGCTCGGCCGCACCAGCCAGATGGTCCGTTCCATCGAGGACCTCATCGTGCACATCAGCGAGGCCATGACGCTGCTCCCGGGCGACGTCATCCTCACGGGGACCCCGGCCGGAGTCGGCCCCCTGAACGTCGGCGACGAGGTCGCCGTCACCATCGAAGGCATCGGCACTCTCACCAACAAGGTGATCAAGCGTGGCTAACGCGACCCCCCGCGTACGTTTCTGTCCGTCCCCGACCGGCAACCCCCACGTGGGTCTGGTCCGCACGGCCCTCTTCAACTGGGCCTTCGCCCGCCACCACGGCGGTACGTTCGTCTTCCGCATCGAGGACACCGACGCGGCCCGCGACTCCGAGGAGTCCTACGGCCAGCTGCTCGACTCGCTGCGCTGGCTCGGCTTCACCTGGGACGAGGGTCCCGAGGTCGGCGGCCCGCACGCCCCGTACCGCCAGTCCGAGCGCATGGACATCTACAAGGACGTCGCGCGGAAGCTCCAGGACGGCGGCTACGCCTACCCCTGCTACTGCACCACCGAGGAGCTGGACGCCCGCCGCGACGCGGCCCGCGCCGCCGGCAAGCCCTCCGGCTACGACGGCACCTGCCGCGAGCTCACGGACGAGCAGAAGGCCGCGTACGAGGCCGAGGGCCGCACCTCGATCGTCCGCTTCCGGATGCCCGATGCGCCGATCACCTTCACGGACCTGGTCCGCGGCGAGCTGACCTTCACCCCCGACAACGTGCCGGACTTCGGCATCGTCCGGGCCAACGGCGCCCCGCTCTACACGCTCGTCAACCCGGTCGACGACGCGCTGATGGAGATCACCCACGTCCTGCGCGGCGAGGACCTGCTGTCCTCCACCCCGCGCCAGATCGCGCTCTACGGGGCCCTGATCGAGCTCGGCATCGCCAAGGCGGTGCCGGCCTTCGGCCACCTGCCGTACGTGATGGGCGAGGGCAACAAGAAGCTCTCCAAGCGCGACCCCGAGGCCTCGCTCAACCTGTACCGCGAGCGCGGCTTCCTCCCCGAGGGCCTGCTGAACTACCTCTCCCTGCTCGGCTGGTCCTTCTCCAAGGACCAGGACATCTTCTCGATCGAGGAGATGGTGGAGAAGTTCGACATCCCGGACGTCAACGCCAACCCGGCGCGCTTCGACCTCAAGAAGGCCGAGTCGATCAACGCCGACCACATCCGGCTGCTCGACCCGAAGGTCTTCGCGGACCGCTGCGCCCCGTGGCTCCAGGCCCCGCACGCCAACTGGGCGCCCGAGGACTTCGACACCGCCGCCTGGGAGCGCATCGCGCCGTACGCCCAGACCCGCGTCACGGTCCTCTCCGACATCACGGCCAACGTCGACTTCCTGTTCCTCAAGGAGCCGGTCGAGGACCAGGCCTCGTGGGACAAGGCGATGAAGGGCGAGCCGGCGGCCCTGCTGACGACCGCCCGCGCGAACCTGGCCGCCGCCGACTGGTCGGACCCCGAGTCCCTCAAGCAGGCCGTCCTCACCGCCGGCGAGGCCCACGGCCTCAAGCTCGGCAAGGCCCAGGCCCCGGTCCGGGTGGCCGTCACCGGCCGCACGATCGGCCTGCCGCTCTTCGAGTCCCTCGAGATCCTGGGCAAGGACCGCTCCCTGTCCCGCATCGACGCGACCCTGGCCAAGCTCGGCGCCGCGTAAGCACCACCCCGTACCGCCCTCGGGGGCGGCGGCCGACCGCTGCATCAGCGAACGGCCGCCGCCCCCGAGGCGTTCCGCGTAGGGTCGGCCCCATGGCGATCCGTGCGGTGCTCTGGGACATCGACGACACCCTTTTCGACTACACCGGGGCCGACCGGGCCGGGCTCGCGGCGCACCTGGCCGCCGAGGGGCTCGCCGAGCGGTACGGGACCCCGGCCGAGGCGCTCGCGCTGTGGCGGCGGATCACCGACCGGCACTGGGAGCGCTTCGCGGCCGGCGTGGGGACCTTCCAGGGGCAGCGCCGGGACCGCGTGCGCGAGTTCCTCGGGGAGCCCGCGCGGACCGACGCGCAGACCGACGACTGGTTCGGGCGGTACGTGGAGCACTACACGGGCGCCTGGGAGCTGTTCCCCGACGTGGTGCCCGTCCTGGACGCGCTGGCCGGCGGCTACCGCCACGGGGTGCTCTCCAACTCCTCCGTGGCCAACCAGGACCCCAAGCTGCGCCGGCTCGGCCTGCGCGACCGCTTCGAGGTCCTGGTGTGCGCCGTCGAGCTGGGCGTCAGCAAGCCCGAGGCCGGCGCCTTCCTCGCCGCGTGCGCCGAGATGGGCCTGGAGCCGGGGGAGGTGGTCTACGTGGGGGACCAGCCCGAGATCGACGCGCGCGGAGCCCGTGACGCAGGGCTGACGGCCGTGTGGCTCGACCGCGACGGATCGCGCGGCCCCGGACCCGAGGGCGTGCACCGGATCGCCGGACTCGACCGGCTCCCGCAGGTGCTGGCCGGGGATACCCGTTTTGGAGCACGGTCAGCCATCCGGTAATGTTCTTTCTGCGCCGCCCGCTCGGGCCGAAAGGCCGGGCCGGAGACGCTAACCGAACGAAAGTCCCTCAGGGTCTTGCGTTTTGGTGGGCTATAGTGTAATTGGCAACACGAGAGTTTCTGGTTCTCTTATTCTAGGTTCGAGTCCTGGTAGCCCAGCGCAGTTCAGTAGTAACGCAGTGCTTGCCCCCGTTGTGTAGCGGCCTAGCACGCCGCCCTCTCAAGGCGGTAGCGCCGGTTCGAATCCGGTCGGGGGTACAGATCCTTCCCGTGAGATTTCCAGGGTCGCACCCGGATTTTTTGATGCAGGATCGCTAGGGCCCCCGTTGTGTAGCGGCCTAGCACGCCGCCCTCTCAAGGCGGTAGCGCCGGTTCGAATCCGGTCGGGGGTACGGTGTCTAGCTGGTCTAGACCTGTGGGCTATAGTGTAATTGGCAACACGAGAGTTTCTGGTTCTCTTATTCTAGGTTCGAGTCCTGGTAGCCCAGCGCAGTACCGCAGTACAGCTAGCCCCCGTTGTGTAGCGGCCTAGCACGCCGCCCTCTCAAGGCGGTAGCGCCGGTTCGAATCCGGTCGGGGGTACGCACAGAAGAGGCCCTCCGCGTTCATCGCGGAGGGCCTCTTCGTCGTTTCCGGACAGGGCGGGGGCGGGGCCGAGAAGTACGGGCCCGGCGGCGCGTGTGTGGACGTGTGCGGCGTCTCACGCGCCCCCGGGCCCGGGGGAGTAGATGGGTAAAGGGGTCAGCTGGAGCGGCGCAGGGCCTCGGTCAGGCGGGCGGCCGCGTCGATGACGGCCTGGGCGTGCATGCGCCCCGGGTGGCGGGTCAGGCGCTCGATCGGCCCGGAGACCGATACGGAGGCCACCACGCGGTTCGAGGGGCCGCGCACCGGCGCCGAGACGGAGGCCACGCCGGGCTCCCGCTCACCGATCGACTGCGCCCAGCCGCGACGCCGTACGCCCGAGAGCGCCGTCGCCGTGAAGCGCGCGCCCTGCAGGCCGCGGTGGAGCCGCTCGGGCTCCTCCCAGGCCATCAGGATCTGCGCGGCCGAACCGGCCTTCATCGGGAGCGTGGAGCCCACCGGGACGGTGTCCCGAAGGCCCGACAGCCGCTCGGCGGCCGCCACGCAGATGCGCATGTCGCCCTGACGCCGGTAGAGCTGCGCGCTCTCTCCCGTCACGTCCCGGAGGTGGGTGAGCACCGGTCCGGCCGTGGCCAGCAGGCGGTCCTCGCCGGCCGCGGCGGCGAGCTCCGCCAGCCGCGGTCCGAGGATGAACCGGCCCTGCATGTCCCTCGCCACCATCCGGTGGTGTTCCAGTGCCACGGCAAGGCGATGTGCCGTGGGTCGTGCGAGCCCTGTCGCCGCGACCAGCCCGGCGAGGGTGGCCGGACCGGACTCCAGTGCGCTCAATACCAGAGCTGCCTTGTCGAGAACGCCGACGCCGCTAGAGTTGTCCATGAAACGATATTCGCGTCTCACACTGTGAAACGCAAGTTCAATTTTTCCAAGAACCAGCGAGTCTGTATGTGCGGGTCCACGAACCACTGGGTCCGAGCCGTCGTCCGGGACGTGGGGTACGGGCGATCAGGCGCACAAGATCTCTATCAAGCGCCGGCACAACCGGCCGGCCGGAGGGAAAGCGATGGGTAGGACACTCGCGGAGAAGGTCTGGGACGACCATGTCGTCCGGCGCGCCGAAGGCGAGCCCGATCTCCTCTTCATCGATCTGCACCTGCTGCACGAGGTGACCAGCCCGCAGGCCTTCGAGGGGCTGCGCCAGGCCGGCCGCAAGGTCCGGCGCCTCGACCTCACCATCGCGACCGAGGACCACAACACCCCCACCATCGACATCGACAAGCCGATCGCGGACCCGGTCTCCCGGGCCCAGCTGGAGACGCTGCGGTCGAACTGCGCCGAGTTCGGCGTGCGCCTGCACTCGCTGGGCGACGTCGAGCAGGGTGTCGTCCACGTCGTGGGACCGCAGCTGGGCCTGACCCAGCCGGGCACCACCGTGGTCTGTGGTGACTCGCACACCTCCACGCACGGCGCCTTCGGCGCGCTGGCGTTCGGCATCGGCACCAGCCAGGTCGAGCACGTGCTGGCGACCCAGACGCTGCCGCTGGCCCGCCCCAAGACGATGGCGATCACCGTCACCGGAGCGCTGGCCGACGGCGTCACCGCCAAGGACCTGATCCTGGCGATCATCGCCAAGATCGGCACCGGCGGCGGCCAGGGCTACATCCTGGAGTACCGCGGCGAGGCCATCGAGCAGCTGTCGATGGAAGCCCGCATGACCATCTGCAACATGTCGATCGAGGCCGGCGCCCGCGCGGGCATGATCGCCCCCGACCAGACCACCTTCGACTACCTCGAGGGCCGCGACCACGCCCCCGTGGGCGAGGACTGGGACGCGGCGGTCGCGTACTGGAAGACCCTGCGCACCGACGAGGGCGCCGTCTTCGACGCCGAGGTCGTCATCGACGGCACCACGCTGTCGCCGTTCGTCACCTGGGGCACCAACCCCGGCCAGGGCGCGCCCCTGTCGGCGAACGTCCCCGACCCGGCTTCGTACGAGGACGCTTCGGAGCGCAACGCCGCCGAAAAGGCCCTGGAGTACATGGGGTTGACCGCCGGACAGCCGCTGCGCGACATCAAGGTCGACACCGTCTTCGTAGGTTCCTGCACCAACGGCCGCATCGAGGACCTGCGCGCCGTCGCCGGGATCATCGAGGGCCGCAAAGTCGCCGAGGGCGTACGGATGCTGGTCGTCCCGGGCTCGGTCCGCGTCGCCCTGCAGGCCGTGTCGGAGGGCCTGGACAAGGTCTTCAAGGAGGCCGGCGCCGAATGGCGGCACGCGGGCTGCTCGATGTGTCTGGGCATGAACCCCGACCAACTGGCTCCCGGTGAGCGCTCCGCGTCCACCTCCAACCGCAACTTCGAGGGCCGGCAGGGCAAGGGCGGGCGCACCCACCTGGTGTCCCCGCAGGTGGCCGCCGCCACCGCGGTGCTGGGCCATCTGGCCTCGCCCGCCGACCTGTCCGAAGCCACCGCGACCGCCGGAGTCTGAGAACGATGGAAGCCTTCACCACCCACACCGGCCGGGCCGTCCCGCTGCGCCGCAGCAACGTCGACACCGACCAGATCATCCCGGCCCACTGGCTGAAGAAGATCACGCGCGACGGTTTCGAGGACGGGCTCTTCGAGGCCTGGCGCAAGGACCCGGAGTTCATCACCAACCGTCCCGAGCGGGCCGACGCGACCGTGCTGGTCGCCGGTCCCGACTTCGGCACCGGTTCCTCGCGCGAGCACGCCGTCTGGGCCCTGCAGAACTTCGGCTTCAAGACGGTCATCTCCTCCCGCTTCGCCGACATCTTCCGCGGCAACTCGCTGAAGAACGGTCTGCTGACCGTGGTCCTGCCGCAGGAGACCGTCGAGCAGCTGTGGAAGCTGACCGAGGCCGACCCCACCGCCGAGATCACGGTCGACCTGGTCGACCGCCAGGTCCGAGCCGAAGGCGTCGTAGCCGAGTTCGAACTCGACGACAACGCCCGCTGGCGGCTCCTGGAGGGGCTGGACGACATCTCCCTCACCCTTCAGAACGAAGCGGACATCGCCACTTACGAAAGCGGTCGCCCGGCCTACAAGCCCCGCACGATTCAGGCGTGATTCCAGCCTGATCAGCGCTTATTCGCCTTAGGGTGATCACATAGGCAACACTGTGCCCCCTGCCGTCCGGCAGGGGGCACAGTCGTGTGTTGAGGCCCCGTGAGGCGACAACTCGCCCCAGATGGCACAATCTGTGCATGGAACGCGACAGTCAACTTGAGCTCTACGGACTTGTCGCCGACCGATTGAAAGAAGCACACACAAGGGTGCGCACACTGCAAGTCCCGGAGGGCGTAAGGATGGCGCTGTCCCGGAAGCTGTTGGTCGTCACCGCAGTGGCGAAGCATGATCTCGCCGACGCGGCAAGGCGCCTGGACAGGTTGATGAAGGACCTCGACGAGGGTCGATTCCCTGAAGGCGACTGATGCGAAGGAACTCCGTAACGGCCTACAACGTTGCGGCACTAGGGTGATAAGCCCGTTTCGTGTTTGATTTGCGGTATATATCCGCCTAACGTGCGAAATAAGCTTGAACACATTCGTTCTGGCGAAGTCTCCGAAGGGGAAGACGTTGAACAAGGCGCAGCTCGTAGAAGCGATTGCCGACAAGCTGGGCGGCCGTCAGCAGGCCGCGGACGCCGTCGACGCGGTACTGGACGCCATCGTCCGCGCGACCGTCGCGGGCGACCGGGTCTCGGTCACGGGCTTCGGCTCGTTCGAGAAGGTCGACCGCCCGGCCCGCTACGCCCGCAACCCCCAGACGGGTGAGCGCGTCCGGGTCAAGAAGACCTCTGTTCCCCGCTTCCGTGCGGGCCAGGGCTTCAAGGACCTGGTCAGTGGCACCAAGAAGCTGCCCAAGGGCGGCGAGGTATCGGTGAAGAAGGCGCCCAAGGGCAGCCTCACCGGTGGTGCTTCGGCGACGGTCAAGAAGGCCGCCGCGAAGAAGGCCGCCCCCGCCAAGAAGGCGGCTGCCGCGGCCAAGACCACGGTCGCGAAGAAGGCCACGGCCAAGAAGGTCACCGCCACCGCCAAGAAGACGGTCGCCAAGACCGCCGTGGCGAAGAAGGCCGCCCCCGCGGCCAAGAAGGCCACGGTCAAGAAGGCCGCCGCGACGGCGAAGAAGACCACCGCCACCGCGAAGAAGACCGCCCCGGCTGCCAAGAAGGCCACCCCGGCGACGAAGGCGCCCGCCAAGAAGACGGCGACGCGCAAGGCCACCGCGAAGAAGACCACCGCCCGCAAGACCAAGTAGGGCAACGAGTCACACACGCCGGGCCGGTTTCCCCACCGTGGGGAAACCGGCCCGCGGTGCGTGCACGGGGGGCGTGGTCAGAAGGTCTGGAGCGTGACCAGGGTGATCCGCAGGCCCGCGCCCTCGCCGTCCGTCTCGATCCGGACCCGCTGCCCGGGACGCAGCAGCCGCAGGCCGCCCGCGTCGAACGCCGGGGCCTCGAAGGGCACCGGGGTGCCGTCGTCCAGCAGCACACTGCCGCTGCGGGTCTGGGAGTCGTACGTGTACGCGGTCGCCTGCATACGGGCACTGTATCGGGCCGTATGAGGCCCCACGCCGAGGGCCAGGGCCGTCCGCAGATCCGCCCCCGTGTCCACGTCCCGGCGGATGCTCTCGACGTCGGCGAGGGTCATTTCCACCGCCCCCGAGGCCGAATGCCGGGCCCGTGAGGGACCGCCGAACGAGGGCGCCAATTCCACGTCCGGAGCAGCGGAAAGCAGGGTCGTCCCGATTCCCGCCGCATCCGCCAGAAATGCCCTGGGAAATGCCGAAGCGGTTTCGAGCACCCGTAGCAATTCGGGCGGCCGCAGCGCCGGCAGATCGGCGTTCATCGCGGCCACCGCCGCCCCGGGCCGGCCCGCCCGTATCTCCCGCGCCCCGTGGGCCAGCGCCGCGTTGAGCCCCGCCGCCGGGGAATCCGGCACGATCCGGGCCCCCAGCCGCGCCAGTTCCGCGCCGGCCGCCGGATCGTCCGTGACGACCACCACATCCGCGACCGCCGCGCAGGCCAGCGCCCCCGCCACGGTGTCCAGCGCGAACGCCAGGGCGAGCCCCGGCCGGGACGCCCCGACGGCCGCCGCGAGGCGGCTCTTGGCCACCGCGAGCGGCTTCAGCGGGACGACCAGACTCCAGACGGCGTTCGTGACGGACCCCTTCCCTCCGGCACGCTCGCGCGCCGCTCAGACCATGTGCGGGTCATGGCCAGGTCATGCGGAGCCCCATTGTCACCTCATGCCGGGCGACCCGGGGCCTGGTCCGGGTGTCCGGGGCGTACGGTGTTCTCGACAGAGACCGGACCCGGGGCCACACTTGTCCGGCCCCGAGGCGCCCAAGCCGCGCACCGGTCCTAGAGGAAGGTGTCCGAGTGTCCCGCCGCAGAATCGGCTTCTGGTACCGCCTTGCGGCGGCCATCGCGAAACCGCCGCTGACAGTGCTCTTCAGGCGGGACTGGCGGGGAATGGAACACATTCCGGCCGAGGGCGGATTTATCACCGCCGTCAATCACAACTCGTATCTGGACCCGCTGTCCTACGCGCACTTCCAGTACAACACCGGCAGGGTGCCCCGATTGCTCGGCAAGGCGGCCCTCTTCGACGTCCCCATTGTCGGAGCGATCCTGCGCGGCTCCGGCCAGATCCCCGTCTACCGGGAGTCCACCAACGCCCTGGACGCATTCCGGGCCGCCGTGGACGCGATCGAGCGCGGCGAATGCGTGGCCTTTTACCCGGAGGGCACCCTGACCCGGGACCCCGACATGTGGCCGATGGCCGGCAAGACCGGCGCCGCCCGCGTGGCGCTGATGACCAGGGCCCCCGTCATTCCGGTGGCCCAGTGGGGCGCGAATCTCGCGATGCCGCCCTACGCCAAGGAGAACAAGGTCAACCTGTTCCCGCGCAAGACCCTCCAGGTCCTCGCCGGGCCGCCCGTGGACCTCTCCGCGTACTACGACCGGGACCCCACCCCGGACGTGCTCAGGGAGGTCACCGAGGTCATCATGGCGGCCATCACCGGGCTGCTGGAGGACCTGCGGGGCGAGAGCGCGCCCGCGCAGCCGTACGACCACCGCAACGCCAGGGCTCAGCAGCGGCGCAAGGCCGCAGGGGAGGGCAACAAGTGACACGTCCCGTGAAGGCAGCCGTATTCGGAACCGGCTCCTGGGGCACGGCCTTCGCCATGGTCCTCGCCGACGCCGGCTGCGAGGTGGTCCTGTGGGGCCGCCGGCGCGAGCTCGTCGACGCCATCAACAGCGGCCGGACCAACCCGGACTACTTCCCCGACATCGAACTCCCCGCGAACATCCGCGCCACCGACGACCCGGCCGAGGCCGCGGCCGGCGCCGACTTCACGGTCCTCGCCGTCCCCTCGCAGACCCTGCGCGCCAACCTCGCCGCCTGGGCCCCGCTGCTGGCCCCCGAGACCGTGCTCGTCTCCCTGATGAAGGGCGTCGAACTCGGCACCGCCAAGCGGATGAGCGAGGTCATCGAAGAGGTGGCCAAGGTCCCGGCCGAGCGCATCGCGGTCGTCACCGGCCCCAACCTGGCCCCCGAGATCGCCGCCCGGCAGCCCGCCGCCTCCGTGGTCGCCTGCATCGACGAAGCCGTCGCCCAGCGCCTCCAGGCCGCCTGCCACACCCCGTACTTCCGCCCGTACACGAGCACCGACGTCATCGGCTGCGAGCTCGGCGGCGCCGTCAAGAACGTCATCGGCCTCGCCGTCGGCATCGCGGACGGCATGGGCCTCGGCGACAACACCAAGGGCTCGCTCATCACCCGCGGCCTCGCCGAAGCCACCCGCCTGGGCCTGGCGATGGGCGCCGACCCGCTGACCTTCTCCGGCCTCGCGGGCCTCGGCGACCTCGTCGCCACCTGCTCCTCGCCGCTCTCCAGGAACCACACCTTCGGCACCAACCTCGGCCGCGGGATGACCCTCGAAGAGACCATCGCGGTCACCAAGCAGACCGCCGAGGGCGTCAAGTCCTGCCAGTCCGTGGCCGATCTGGCCCGCCGCCACGGAGTGGACATGCCGATCACCGACACGGTCGTCGACATCGTCCACCACGGCAAGCCCACCCTGGTCGCGCTCAAGGAACTCATGGGACGCAGCGCCAAACCGGAACGGCGCTGACTGCTTTCCGGACGCTTGAGCGGGTACCCTCGTGGCGATATGAGCAGCGAGAACCTCCCCCAGACCCCTGAGCAGCAGGGCCGCAAGCCCCGCGTGGCCGTCGTGTTCGGCGGCCGCAGCTCGGAACACGCCATTTCGGTCGTCACCGCGGGCGCCGTCCTGCGCTCCATCGACCGCTCCAAGTACGAGGTGCTGCCCATCGGCATCACCACGGACGGCCGATGGGCGCTGACCGCCGACGAGCCCGCCCGGATGGCCATCTCCGGCGGCGAACTCCCCAACGTGGGGCAGCTCGCCGAATCGGAGGACGGCGCCGTCGTGCTCTCCGTCGACCCGGCCAGCCGCGAGGTCGTCTACACCGAGCCGGGCGCCGTCCCCAAGGCGCTGGGCGAGGTCGACGTGGTCTTCCCCGTCCTGCACGGCCCGTACGGCGAGGACGGCACCCTCCAGGGCCTCCTGGAGCTCTCCGGCATCCCGTACGTCGGCTCCGGCGTCCTCGCCTCGGCCGTCGGCCAGGACAAGGACTACATGAAGCGGGTCTTCACGTCCTTCGGGCTGCGCGTCGGCCCGTACGTGACCATCCGCCCCCGCGAGTGGGAGAACGACCGCGAGGGCGCCCTGGCCCGCATCGCGGAGTTCGCCGGCGAGCACGGCTGGCCGCTGTTCATCAAGCCCGCCCGCGCCGGATCCTCGATCGGCATCACCAAGGTCGACGAGCCCTCCGCACTGGACGCCGCGATCCGCGAGGCCCGCCGCCACGACCCGAAGATCATCGTGGAGGCGCTGCTGCGCGGCCGCGAGATCGAGGTCGGAGTCCTGGAGTTCGAGGACGGTCCGCGCGCGAGCGTGCCCGCCGAGATCCCGCCGGTCTCCAGCCACGACTTCTACGACTTCGAGGCCAAGTACATCGACTCCGCCTCCGGACTCGTGCCCGCCCCGCTCACCGCGGAGCAGACCGCAGAGGTCCGGAAGCTCGCGATCGAGGCCTTCGACGCCGCGTCCTGCGAGGGCCTGGTGCGCGCCGACTTCTTCCTCACCGAGGACGGCGCCTTCGTCATCAACGAGATCAACACCATGCCGGGCTTCACCCCGATCTCCATGTACCCGCGCATGTGGCAGGAGTCGGGCATCGAGTACCCGGAGCTGGTGGACCGCCTGATCCAGGCCGCCCTGCGCCGCTCCACCGGACTGCGCTAGCCCCGTAGCGGGCCCGCACGAAGCTCCGTACGCGGACGAGGACCGCCCGCCGCCCCTCGCAAGAGGATCGCGGCGGGCGGTCCTCTGTCCGCACGGGCGGGGCGGTACGAGGCCCGGTAAGCGGGTCAGTACGAGGCGACGCCCACCGGAACGGTCTTCGCTATCGCGGCGGACAGGCCCACCAGCATGCCCGCATCCGTGGCATGCTCCTTGTCGACCCGGACCTCCGCGTACGCCAGCCGACTCCCGGTGGTGAACCGGAAGCCGCCGTCGTCCAGCTCCTCCAGGAGCCAGCCGACACCGTTCACGTCGACGCCCTCCGCCTTCTCGTCCAGCATCTTCGCGGGCCTGGGGATACCGCACCGCAGTACGATCGCCGAGCCACCCCACGCGGCGGTCAGGTCCGACTCCGGCAGCGCCGGGGTCCGGGCCAGCGAGGCCACCGTTCCCGGGAGCTCTTTGTGCAGCGCCGCACAGAGACCCGCGACATCGGCGGGCGGAGCGGACGGCGGATCCACCCGTGCCTCGGAATCACCCGGGGAACAGCCCGCGAGGGCCGCCGAGGCGGCCAGCGCGGTCAGTGCGGCGAGCAGAGAGAAGGGCCGGCGGTGTCGTGACATCACCGGCCAAGAGTAGACGGGGGCTATAGATGGACGACCGGACAGGTCAGGGTGCGGGTGATTCCCTCCACCTGCTGGACCTTGGCCACGACCATGCGGCCGAGCTCGTCCACGGTGTCGGCCTGGGCGCGCACGATCACGTCGTACGGGCCGGTCACGTCCTCGGCCTGGATCACCCCCGCGATCTGCGCGATGGACTCGGCGACGAACGACGCCTTGCCCACCTCGGTCTGGATGAGGATGTACGCCTGTACCACGGAACCTCCAGGGCGGCCACGAGGATCATTTCCCCTACCCTTCGGGTGGGCCCGGGGATGACGGGTGGGCCCGGTGAAGGGACGCCACGGTACCGCGTCGCCGAGTGCCGCGGGGAGACCCGCGGGTCCGGTGGTGCGCAGGGCGGGGCGTACGGAGAGCAGAAGTTGACGTATCTGTTGACGGTACCCAGAGCTGTGACGGCTCGCGACCGCAAGCGGACTGGGCAAGAAGGGGCACAGCGATGAAGGGCACTGTGGGCGAGCTGGGGGAGTTCGGGCTCATTCGGGAGCTCACCTCACGGCTCACCACCACCCCGGCGGTCCGGGTCGGCCCGGGCGACGACGCCGCGGTGGTGTCGGCCCCCGACCGGCGGGTCGTGGCGAGCACGGACATCCTGCTGGAGGGCAGGCACTTCCGGCGCGACTGGTCCACGGCCTACGACGTGGGCCGCAAGGCCGCCGCGCAGAACCTCGCCGACATCGCCGCCATGGGCGCGGTGCCGACCGCGCTGCTGCTCGGCCTCGTCGTCCCGGCCGAGCTGCCGGCCACCTGGCCCACCGAGCTGATGGACGGCATCCGCGACGAATGCCAGGTCGCCGGCGCCGCCGTGGTCGGCGGGGACGTGGTCCGCGGCGACACCATCACCGTGGCCATCACCGCGCTGGGCGACCTGCGCAACCACGAGCCCGTGCTCCGCTCCGGCGCCCAGCCCGGCGACGTCGTGGCCGTGACCGGCTGGCTCGGCTGGTCCGCGGCCGGCTTCGCGGTGCTCTCGCGGGGCTTCCGCTCGCCGCGCGCCTTCGTCGAGGCCCACCGGCGCCCCGAGCCGCCCTACCACGCGGGTCCCGCGGCCGCCGGACTCGGCGCCACCGCCATGACCGACGTCAGCGACGGGCTGATCGCGGACCTCGGGCACATCGCCGAGGCCAGCAAGGTGCGGATCGACCTGCGCTCGGCGGCCGTCGACATCCCCACGCAGATGCACGACATCGGGCAGGCCGTCGGCGTGGACCCGCTCCAGTGGGTCCTCACCGGGGGAGAGGACCACGCGATCGTCGCCACCTTCCCGCCGGACGTGAAGCTCCCGGCCCGCTGGAAGGTCATCGGCGAGGTCCAGAACCGCTCCGCGCTGCCCCAGGTGACCGTCGACGGCGCCCCCTGGGCCTCCACCGGCGGATGGGACCACTTCGGCGGCGACACCGCCGCGGAGGACACCGCGCGATGAGCGGACCCCGCCCGGCCCGCCCGCACCCGCCGCTGTGCCTGACCGTCGCCGGATCCGACTCCGGCGGCGGCGCGGGCATCCAGGCCGACCTCAAGACCATGCTGGCGCTCGGGGTCCACGGGATGAGCGTGGTGACCGCTGTGACCGCACAGAACTCGCTGGGCGTCAAAGGCGTCTGGGAACTGTCCGCGGAGGCCGTGAAGGGCCAGTACAGGGCCGTGGTGGACGATATCGGCGTGCAGGCCGTGAAGACGGGAATGCTGTCTTCCGCCGCCCTCGTGGAGACCGTCGCCGAGCTGCTCGCCGCGACCGCCGCCCCGGCCGTCGTGGACCCGGTCGGCGTCTCCAAGCACGGGGACGCGCTCCTCGCCGCCACCGCGCTGGACGCCGTACGGGGAGAGCTGCTGCCCCGGGCCACCGTCGCCACCCCGAACCTGGACGAGGTGACCCAGCTCACCGGAGTCGTCGTGGAGACCGAGGACGACATGCGCCGGGCCGCCGACGCCGTCTTGGCGTACGGGCCCGCATGGGCGCTGATCAAGGGCGGCCACCTCGCCGCCCACGGGGACGAGGCCGTGGACCTCCTGACGGACGGCACCGAGGAGCGCTGGCTGCGGGCCCCCCGCTACGACAACCGGCACACCCACGGCACCGGCTGCACCCTCGCCAGCGCGATCGCCGCGGGCCTGGCCAAGGGCCGGACCGTCCCGGAGGCCGTCACCGAGGCCAAGGAGTACGTCACCGGAGCCATCGCCGCCGGATTCGCCCTCGGCGCGGGCATCGGACCGGTGGACCACGCGTGGCAGTGGCGCACCAACGACTGAGGCGCCCGAAACGCCTGTAGGGCCTGCTCCACCTCGTACATGTACGAGGGGGGGGAGGGCCGACAGGTTTTTTGATGATGGTTAAGGCAAATCAAAAGGCGGGGGCACCACGGGGGCCCGCCCGATCAGGAACCCCGCA
>NZ_JBHXKA010000074.1:0-39335 GCF_042722885.1 Streptomyces sp. NPDC058401 | reverse complement strand
GGGTCCCGAAGGACCCCGGCCGCCCCGGTGTTGCGGCGCCGCTGCCGCCAAGGCCGCGGCGCGCGCCGGTACTTCTGCGGCTCCTAGGACTTCGCCGGCGACGGGGTCGTCACCTGGCAGCCCTTCTGGCCGTTCATCGACTTGTCCAGCCCGCCCGCCTTGAGCTGGTCGAGGGCTTCCTTGCCGCCCTTGGTCGCTTCCTCCAGGCCGCCCGCCACCTCCTTGAGGCCCTCGGCGAACTTGCCCTGGTCCTTGGCGTCGAGGGCGTCCATCTTCGTCTTCAGGGCGGTGTAGCCCGCGGACGTGGACTCGAAGCCCATGACCGCCGCGGCCTGGGTCTTCTCGCCGTCCTTGACGGGCGGAACTCCCGCGCCCGTGAGGGCCGTACCCATCGCCTTGTACGACTCCGACATGGTCCCGAAGGCCGCCGAGTCGGTCGACTGGACCTCCTCGGGCTTGCTGCTCTCGGTCGCCACCCGCTTGATGTCGGCGTTCGCCTGCTCGATCTTCGTGAGCTCTGGCTGCCAGCTGTCGCAGACCTTCTTGGCCCAGGCGTCGGTCTTCTTGTCGCCGTCGTCCCCGCCGCAGCCGGACAGGACGAGCATCAGCACCGCAGCGCCCGATACCGCGGCCGCAAGCTTCTTGTTCACCGGATTGGTCCCTTCGAAGGCTCTCGGCCCGGAAGATACACGTCCACCATCGGGGAAACGCAAAGGCGGACGGACGGCGCGTCAGTCCGCGCCCCCCGTCCGCCGTTCGGGCGTACGGTCGAGTCGTACCGGGTCAGGCCCGCGAGAGCCGGGTCGGGCCCGCTACGGCCGCCTCAGATGAAGGCCGCCGTCTCGTCAGGAGTCCGCCGTCTCAGGAGGAGACCGCCGTCTCAGGAGGAGACCGCCGTCGCCGGGTCGGCCTGCTGGCCCACCCGCTCCGCGGTCGCGCCCTCGCCGGCCTCGTCGTCGCCGACGGCGATGCCGCGGCGCTTGGAGATGTACACCGCACCGACGATGACGCCGATCGCGAGGACCGCGACGATCGCCCGTACGGTCGGGCTGGCGTCCGCGCCGTAGCTGAACTGCACGATCGCGGGGGCGATCAGCAGTGCCACCAGGTTCATGACCTTCAGCAGCGGGTTGATGGCGGGACCGGCGGTGTCCTTGAACGGGTCGCCGACGGTGTCGCCGATGACGACCGCCTCGTGGGCCGCACTGCCCTTGCCGCCGTGGTGCCCGTCCTCGACGAGCTTCTTCGCGTTGTCCCACGCACCACCGGAGTTGGCGAGGAAGACCGCCATCAGGGTGCCGGTGCCGATCGCGCCGGCGAGGAAGGAACCGAGCGCTCCGACGCCCAGCGTGAAGCCGACGGCGATCGGGGTGAGGACGGCGAGCAGTCCGGGCGTGGCGAGTTCGCGCAGCGCGTCCTTGGTGCAGATGTCCACGACGCGCCCGTACTCGGGCTTCTCGGTGTAGTCCATGATCCCGGGGTGCTCCCGGAACTGCCGGCGCACCTCGTAGACCACCGCGCCGGCCGAGCGGGAGACCGCATTGATGGCGAGGCCGGAGAACAGGAACACGACGGCCGCGCCCAGGATCAGCCCGACCAGGTTGTTGGGCTGCGCGATGTCCAGGCTGAGGTTCATCTCCCCGCTCGCCTTGACGCCGACCTCCTTGACCGCGTTCGCGATGGCGTCGTTGTACGAGCCGAAGAGCGCGGCCGCGGCGAGCACGGCGGTGGCGATGGCGATGCCCTTGGTGATGGCCTTGGTGGTGTTGCCCACCGCGTCCAGGTCGGTCAGCACCTGCGCGCCGGCGCCCTCGACGTCCCCGGACATCTCCGCGATGCCCTGGGCGTTGTCGGAGACCGGTCCGAAGGTGTCCATGGCGACGATGACGCCGACGGTGGTGAGCAGGCCGGTGCCGGCCAGCGCCACGGCGAAGAGCGCCAGCATGATCGAGGTGCCGCCGAGCAGGAACGCCCCGTACACGCCGAGGCCGATGAGCAGCGCCGTGTAGACGGCGGACTCCAGGCCGACCGAGATGCCGGCGAGCACGACCGTGGCGGCGCCCGTCAGGGAGGACTTGCCGATGTCCCGGACGGGACGGCGGCTGGTCTCGGTGAAGTAGCCGGTGAGCTGCTGGATCAGGGCCGCGAGCACGATGCCGATGGCGACGGCGACCAGCGCCAGGATCCGCGGGTCCCCGGAGTGCCCGGAGATCGCGGCGTCGTCGACGCCGACGAGCTCCTTGTAGGTGCCCGGCAGGTACGCGTAGACGGCGATCCCGACGAGGACCAGCGAGATGGCGGCGGAGATGAAGAAGCCGCGGTTGATGGCGGTCATCCCGCTGCGGTCGGTACGGCGCGGGGAGACCGCGAAGATGCCGATCATGGCGGTGACGACCCCGATGGCGGGGACGATCAGCGGGAAGGCCAGACCCAGGTCGCCGAAGGCGGCCTTGCCGAGGATGAGGGCCGCCACGAGGGTGACGGCGTACGACTCGAAGAGGTCGGCGGCCATTCCCGCGCAGTCTCCGACGTTGTCGCCCACGTTGTCGGCGATGGTCGCGGCATTGCGCGGGTCGTCCTCCGGAATGCCCTGCTCGACCTTGCCGACCAGGTCGGCGCCGACGTCGGCGGCCTTGGTGAAGATGCCGCCTCCGACACGCATGAACATCGCGATGAGCGCGGCACCGAGGCCGAAGCCCTCCAGGACCTTGGGCGCATCGGCGGCGTAGACGAGCACGACGACGGAGGCGCCGAGCAGGCCGAGGCCGACGGTGAACATGCCCACCACGCCGCCGGTGCGGAACGCGATCCGCATGGCCTTGTGGGAGACCTCGGTCAGGTCCTTGGCGGGCTCGCCCTCGGCGGGGGTGGCCTCGCGCGCGGCGGCGGCGACGCGGACGTTGGCACGGACCGCGAGGCGCATGCCGATGTAGCCGGTGGCCGCCGAGAAGATGGCGCCGACGAGGAAGAAGGCGGAACGTCCCGCCCGCTGCGTCCAGTCGTCGGCGGGGAGCAGGAACAGCAGGAAGAACACGACGACGGCGAAGACGGCGAGCGTGCGGAGCTGCCGGCCGAGGTAGGCGTTGGCACCTTCCTGGACGGCGGCGGCGATCTCCTTCATGGAGTCGGTTCCCTCGTCGGCCGCGAGGACCTGGCGGACCAGGATCTGCGCGACGACGAGCGCGGCGACGGCCACGGCCGCAATGACGATCACGATGAGCCGGTTGTCATTCGTGAGTACTGCGGATGCCAGGTCTGTGGTGCGACCGGGCGCGATAGGGGTGAAGAGCCCCGTCATTCGTCCTCCTTGACGTGATGAGCTCAAGATGTGGACGGATTGTAGGGAGCGGGACCCGATCAAAACAGTACGCAGGAAACGGAATTGGCTCGCACTTGCTCCTCACCAATAGATCTGGTCACTCCATTACCCTCGAAAGTGGTAACGGGGCAAAAGCATTGACGCTTGATCAGCAATCAATAAACTCCGCGGAGAACGATCACATAATTGATCTACGGCCACGCAAAAGGCCCTGCTCGGCAGCCCATTGAATAAGATCAGAAGATACGCCGCCCCCCGCGGCGGAACATCACCAGCGCCCGCACGAGCCCGCCTCCGACGCCTTACCGGCACCCGCCCGGTCCCCCGTCGACAGACGACCGGCCTCCGAGAACGCCCCGCGACAGAGCCCGACCGGGACACGAAACCGACGGGGAAGCACCAAACCCGCAGGGCGGGACGAAAACCCGCCGGGCCCCAAGAGAACCCGCCAGACCCCACGAGACACCACAGGCCCACACGCGACGCCGCAGGCCCGCAGGAGATCCTGCCGGGGCGGGCGAGACCTTGCGGGAGCAGGCGAGACCCTGCCGACGCAGGCGGCACCCTGCTGCCCCGCACGGCACCCCACCGGGCACCTCGAAGGCCCCCGGGCAGCACGAAAACCCGCCGGGCGACACGAGGGCCTCCCTGCGGGGGTGCGGAGCGCGAAGCGGTGGGGCAGGCAGCGAGCTGTGGCCGACAGCGATCGACGGCGGTCGGGCCGCAGCCGGGAATCCGTCGGGAAGCCGCCGGTTACGGCAGTGAAGCCACCGGTTACGGCAGTTCGGAGGTCCCCGAGACCGGCCAGCTCATCCGGATGGTCCCGCCGGTCTCCCCGCTGATGACCTCGACGTCGTCGACCAGGCCGCTGATCACGGCGAGGCCCATCTCGTCCTCGCCGTCCGAGTCCGGGTCCAGGACGGCGTCGATTCCGGGCACGGCGGCGGCCGAACCGCCGGCCGGTCCGGGTACTTCGTCACTGACCTCGATGGAGAACACCTTCTCCTCCTCGGTCAGCACCACCCGGACGGGCGCGGTCAGCCCGTTGCTGCGATGTAGTCCGACGGCACGCGAACAGGCCTCGCCCACGGCGAGGCGGACCTCGTCGAGGACGGCTTCCTCCACACCGGACCGCCGCGCCACGGCGGCCGCGACCAGGCGGGCCGTCCGGACGTGTTCGGGCTGGGCGCTGAAGCGCAGTTCAACGGTGGCCATGCGCGTCCCCCTCGGACTACGGGCGTGCCTTACAGGGGCCCGGACCGCTTGTGGCCCGGTACCCCCCGCTCCATCATCGGCCGGTTCGCGGCCGAGCGCCGTCAGTCGGTGGCGTTGACGGCGTCTTCCACCGAGGTGTGGATCGGAAACACCTTGGTCAGACCGGTGATCCGGAAGATCTTCAGGATGCGCTCCTGGTTGCACACCAGACGCAGCGAGCCCTCGTGCGCACGGACGCGCTTGAGGCCTCCCACGAGCACACCAAGTCCGGTGGAGTCGAGGAAGTCCACTCGCTCCATGTCGACAACCAGGTGGTAGCTGCCGTCGTTCACCAACTCGACCAACTGCTCGCGCAGCTTGGGCGCGGTATACACATCAATCTCGCCACCGACCTCCACGACCGTACGGTCGCCGACAGTGCGAGTCGACAGGGACAGGTCCACGGATCCTCCAGCACCTTGCTATCGAGCGGCGCCCCCCAGGGGCCTCCCCACCCGAAGGTGGGCGAGGGATTGGCTGCCGCGATGGCATTCAATCACTTACCGGCAGGCGCGCACGACGCCTTCGGACCATTGTCCCGCACGCCGGTGACACACTCGGTTCCAATGGCCAACACTCACCGTCCCGGTCCGCCCACGGCACCCGAGGACATCAGACCCACCCCCGGCACGGTCCTGGACCGGCTGTCACGGGGGCCTTCCCGTGCTGCGCGCATCACCCATACGGAGCACTTGCCCCCTCGGGAGGGTCGTCATGCGGTCTGGCCCGATCGCATCCGAACTGATGTCGTAGCCGCAATTCAGGCCGCCGGGATCGACCATCCGTGGGAACACCAGGCCGCGGCAGCCGAGCACGCCCTCGACGGCGAGTCCGTGGTCGTCGCCACGGGCACCGCCTCGGGCAAATCGCTGGCCTACCTCGCGCCCGTGCTCTCCGCCCTCGCCGACGGGGCCGAGGCACCCAACGGCCGGGGCGCGACCGCCCTGTACCTGGCCCCGACCAAGGCCCTGGCCGCCGACCAGCGCCGGGCCGTACGGGAACTCGCCGGCCCCCTCGGCAACGCCGTGCGGCCCGCCGTGTACGACGGGGACACCCCGTTCGAGGAACGCGAGTGGGTGCGCCAGTACGCCAACTACGTCCTGACCAACCCCGACATGCTGCACCGCGGGATCCTCCCGGCCCACCCGCGCTGGTCCTCCTTCCTGCGATCCCTGCGCTACGTGGTCATCGACGAGTGCCACACCTACCGGGGCGTCTTCGGCTCCCACGTGGCCCAGGTCCTGCGGCGGCTGCGCCGGCTGTGTGCCCGCTACGGCTCCGACCCCGTGTTCCTGCTGGCCTCCGCCACCGCGAGCGACCCGGCGACCGCGGCGTCCCGGCTGACGGGCCTGCCGGTGGTGGAGGTGTCCGACGACGCCTCCCCGCGCGGCGAGGTCGTCTTCGCCCTGTGGGAGCCGCCCCTGACCGACCTCAAGGGCGAACGGGGCGCCCCCGTACGCCGTACGGCCACCGCCGAGACCGCCGACCTGCTCACCGACCTGGTCGTCCAGGGCGTCCGTACGGTCGCCTTCGTCCGCTCCCGGCGCGGCGCCGAGCTGATCGCGCTGATCGCCCAGGAGAAGCTCGCCGCCGTGGACCGCTCGCTGCCCGGGCGGGTCGCGGCTTACCGCGGCGGCTACCTCCCCGAGGAGCGCCGGGCCCTGGAGCGGGCCCTGCACTCCGGCGACCTGCTCGGGCTGGCCGCGACGACCGCCCTGGAACTGGGCGTGGACGTCTCCGGCCTGGACGCCGTCCTGATCACCGGCTACCCGGGCACCCGCGCCTCCCTGTGGCAGCAGGCCGGCCGGGCCGGCCGCTCGGGCCAGGGCGCCCTGGCCGTCCTGGTCGCCCGCGACGACCCGCTGGACACCTACCTGGTCCACCACCCCGAGGCCCTTTTCCAGCAGCCGGTGGAGGCCACCGTCCTGGACCCCGACAACCCGTACGTCCTGGCTCCGCACCTGTGCGCGGCGGCCGCCGAGCTGCCCCTGACGGAGCCCGACCTCGACCTCTTCGGCCCGGCGGCACGCGACCTCCTCCCCCAGCTCGAAGCGGCGAAACTGCTGCGCCGCCGGGCCACGGCCTGGCACTGGACCCGCCGGGAACGGGCCTCGGACCTCACCGACATCCGGGGCGGCGGCGGACGCCCGGTCCAGATCGTCGAGGCCGCCACGGGCCGGCTGCTGGGCACCGTCGACGAGGAGGCCTCCCACAGCGCCGTCCACGACGGGGCGGTCCACCTCCACCAGGGCCGCACGTACCTGGTGAAGCACCTGGACCTGGAGGACTCCGTCGCGCTGGTCGAGCAGGCCGACCCGCCGTTCTCCACCACGGCCCGCGATACGACCGCCATCTCGGTCCTGGAAACCGAGACGGAGATCGCCTGGGGCCGAGGCAGGCTCTGCTTCGGCTCCGTGGAGGTCACCAACCAGGTGGTCTCCTACCTGCGCCGCAAACTGATCACCGGCGAGGTGCTCGGCGAAACCAAACTGGACCTGCCGCCCCGCACCCTGCGCACCCGGGCCGTGTGGTGGACGGTCACCGAGGACCAGCTCGACGAGGCACGGATCAACCCGGAGATCCTCGGCGGCGCCCTGCACGCCGCCGAACACGCCTCCATCGGCCTGCTCCCGCTCTTTGCCACCTGCGACCGCTGGGACATCGGCGGGGTCTCCGTCCCGCTGCATCCCGACACCCTCCTCCCGACGGTCTTCGTCTACGACGGCCACCCCGGCGGAGCAGGCTTCGCCGAGCGCGCCTTCCACACGGCCCGCGCCTGGCTGACGGCGACCCGCGACGCGATCGCCGCCTGCGAGTGCGAGGCCGGCTGCCCTTCCTGTATCCAGTCCCCCAAGTGCGGCAACGGCAACGACCCCCTGCACAAGCGCGGCGCCGTCCGCCTCCTGACCCACCTCCTCTCGGAATCCCCGGCCCCCACCCCGCCACCAGCCCCCTGAGCCCCTCGGGAGCCCCCGGCCCCTGAGCGGTCCCCGACCCGGGATCGGTCCCGGGACCCGGGACTGGGGCCGGACCAGGGACTGGGGCCGGGACCTGACCCGGTCCGGGACCCGCCCCGCCGACCCGCGGACCCGTCGGCCCGTCGACCGGCCGGCCCGGCAGGGCGGAACTCAGGCTTCCGACCTCACCGGCGATTGGCTGAATATCGCCCCTGACGCCGCCCAAACCGGGACACCCGACCCAGACCCCACCCCGACACTCCCAGCCCCTCCCAGCAGCACCCCCGGGCCACCTCGACCCCTCCTGGAGCAAGGCCGAGCCGCTCGCCCCTGCGGAAGCCCCTCAGCGGGACTCCGCGGGCAGCGGCGGGCCCGCGCGGGAGTGCAGCTCCGGTCCGAAGGGGCCCGCCCGGACCCGGGCGGTGACCTCCGCGACCTCGCCCGTCACCACGCATCCGGTGACCTGCGCGCCCTGCGCCACCGCCACCCGTATCGCCGTGGCGCAGGCGGCCTCCGGGCCGTGGGCCCAGGTCGCCGCCGCGGCGAGCGCGGCCAGGTCTGCGGCGGCCCCGGCACGGTGCCGGGAGACCACGGCCTGCCCGAGCAGGAGCACCCCGCCGAACACCGCCGCCAGCACGGTCACCACCAGGACCCCCCACACCGTGGCCGACCCCCGGTCCCGCGGGTCCGCACGCGCCCCGGTCACGGCGGCGGCCCGACGGTGTCCTCGGCCAGGGCGGCGGCCAGAGCGGTGAGGCGGACCGGCAGCGCGGCCGGGCCCGGGGCGGGGGCCGAGACGCGGACCCGCCACAGGTCACCCGTCCGCGAGAGCTCCACCCGCGCCCCCGGCGGGGCCGCCTCCCGGGCCGCCGCCACCGCCGCGCCCGCCGGCTCCGACCGGGCCGCCGCCCGGGCACCGGCCCGAGCGGCGTCCACACACCGGATCTGCGCGGCGGCCGCCATCAGCGCCCACACCAGCAGCCCCGCGAACAGCACCAGCGCCGGAATCACCAGGGCCGTCTCCGCCGTCACGAATCCGTGGTCAGAACGGCGCATCGAGCGCCTTCCCGATGGTCGACTGAAGTGCCGTCGAAACCAGTTCACTTGTCACCACCTTGTACAGAACGGCCGCGAACGCACACGCCGCGATCGTGCCCATGGCGTATTCGGATGTGGTCATTCCCGCATCACCCCGACGCCGCCTCAGTCCCGCCAGTCCCGTCAGTACCGTCCGCATCCGAAACCAGATGATCGACATGACAACCTCCCGTTGATTAAGCTTTTTGACGTGCTCTCAGATGGCCATTTCAGGTGGCCATTTGGTGGTCAGTTCAGGTGGCCCCTTCAGGCGGTCACTTCAGGCGGCGAATGCGGCCGATCATCAATCCGCCCATCCGCCCGCCCATTCAGGCTCCCCTCACGTGCCGGACAGGAGCCCGGAGGCCATTCCGATCACCACCGGCGCCACTCCCAGCGCGAGGAACGCGGGGAGGAAGCACAGCCCCACCGGTGCGGTGACCAGGACCGCCGCCCGCTGCGCCCGGGCTCCCGCCCGGCGGGCGCGGTCCGCCCGGAGCGTCGAGGCCAGCCGGGAGACCGGTTCCGCGGCGGGCGCCCCCGTCCGCGCGGAACGCTCCAGGCATTCGGCCAGGGCTCGGGCTCCCGGTATCTCCGCCAACCTCCCCCACGCGGCGCCCGGTTCGCCGCCGAGCCGCAGCTCCGCCCCGGCCATCGCGAGCCGTTCGCCCACCGGGCCGCCCAGCGACTCCCCCACCGCCTCGGCGGCGTCCACCGGCCCGGCTCCGGCCGCCAGACAGGCGGCCAACAGGTCGGCGGCGAAGGGCAGCTGGCGCTCGGCCTCCCCGGGGTCCACCCCCGCGGCCGGCTTCCGCCGCGCGAGCCACCTGCGGACCGCGAAGCCCGCGGCGCAGCCGGCCGCCGCACCCGCGAGCCCGCCGATCAGCACCCAGGCCGCCGCCAGTGCCCCGGCCGGCCCGGCCCAGGCCGTCAGCTCCGCCCGCAGCCGGAACCCGAGCAGTGGCCGTCTGCGTGGCGCCTCCATCGCGAGCAGCCGGGTGAGCCGGCGTCTGGCCGCCCGCGCCCTGAACCGCGCCGCCACAACCGATGCCGCGCACAGCGCCGCCGCCGCGAAGCACAGGGCCATCCCCAGCCTGTGGACGGCGAAGCCGCCCGTCACCGCTCCGCCGCCCGGACGATCCGCCCGCACCACAGCAGCCCCAGCGCCTCCAGCGCCGCGCCCGCCAGCAGGCAGCCCCATCCCACCGGCGTGTGCAGGAGCACCCGCAGCGGATCGGCCCCCAGCCCGGTGCCGATCAGCAGACCGACCCCCGGGAGCAGGGCCAGCACCGCCGTCGTCGATCTCGCTCCCGTGAGCTGGGCGCGCAGTGACTCCTCCCGGTCCCGCTCGGCCCGCAAGGCCCCTTCCAGCCGGTCCAGTCCGGCGGCCAGCCCGGCGCCGCCGTCCACCGAGACCCGCCAGCAGGCCGCCATCGCCGCCAGCCCCTCCGCGCCGGGCTCCCGCGCCGCCTGCCGCAGTGCCGCGGCCACGTCCCCGCCGAAGGCCGCAGCCGCGAGGACCCCGGCCTCCGCGGCTCCCGGCCCGCCGGGGCCCGACACCGTGCGGCGCATCGCCTCGGTCAGCGCCCGGCCCGGCTGCGCCCCGGCGCGCAGCTCGCCCACCACCGCGCCGCACAGGGCCACCACTTCGGCGGCACGGGCCGTCCGGGCCCGCGTCCGCTGCCCGGCCCGCAGCCACCGGCGCACCAGGGGCACCGCCGCCGCCCCCGCGAGCAGCGGGATCACCGACCCGCCCAGCAGCGCGAGCGCCAGCCCGGCCCCGAGGCAGGCCCACTCCCGGCTGTGCGCGGCCCGGACCCGGGCTGCCGCCAGCAGCCGCTCCCACGGCGCCGGCCCCGCCGCCACCGGCCGCCCCGGACCCGCCAGGACGGCCCTGGCCCGCCGGGACTCCCCGTCGGCCCCGGCGAGCGCCCGGGCCGCCGCTCCGGCGCACAGCACGGCGGCGAGGACCGGCAGCGCCGCCACCGCCCCGGCGTTCACCGGGCACCCGCGAGCAGCGGGCGCAGCCGCTCCCAGCCTCGGTCCCGTACGAACCCGCGGGCACCCCAGCGCAGCGCCGGCACGGTGACCACGAGCCCGGCGGGGTCCCGTTCCAGGACGTGGACCTCGGCGACCCGGCGCCGGCCGGCCCGGTCCCGTACGAGGTGGACCACCAGGGTCAGGGCCGCCGCCAACTGGCTGTGCAGGGCGGCCCGGTCGAGCCCCGCGGCCGTCCCGAGGGCCTCCAGGCGGGCCGGTACGTGGGCGGCCGCATTCGCGTGGACCGTGCCGCAGCCGCCCTCGTGACCCGTGTTGAGGGCGGCCAGCAGGTCGGCGACCTCGGCGCCCCGGACTTCGCCGACGACGAGCCGGTCCGGCCTCATCCGCAGCGCCTGGCGGACCAGGTCGGCGAGGGTGACCTGGCCGGCACCTTCCTGGTTGGCCGGCCGGGTCTCCAGCCGCACCACGTGCGGATGGTCGGGCCGCAGCTCGGCCGAGTCCTCGGCGAGCACGATCCGCTCCCCGGGGCCGACCAGCCCGAGCAGGGCGCTGAGCAGAGTGGTCTTGCCGGTGCCCGTCCCTCCCGAGACCAGGAAGGACAGCCGGGCCCGCACCATGTCCCGCAGCAGCCGCTGGCCGCCGGGCGGCAGCGTGCCCGCCGCGACCAGTTCCTCCAGTGTGAAGGCGCGCGGCCGCACCACCCGCAGGGACAGGCACGCCGATCCGACGGCCACGGGGGGCAGTACGGCGTGCAGGCGGGTGCCGTCGGGCATCCGGGCGTCCACCCAGGGCCGGGCGTCGTCGAGGCGGCGCCCGGCGACGGCTGCGAGCCGCTGGGCGAGCCTGCGCACGGCGGCGGCGTCGGTGAAGGTCACCCCGGTCAGCTCCAGTCCGCCGCCGCGGTCCACCCACACCCGGTCGGGGGCCGCCACCAGGACGTCGGTGACCTCGGGGTCGGCGAGCAGTGCCTCCAGCGGTCCGGCGCCGACCAGTTCGGACCTCAGCTCGGCGGCGGCACCGAGCACCTCCGCGTCGCCCAGCAGCCGGCCCTGGGCCCGCAGTGCCGCCGCCACCCGCGCCGGGGTGGGCTCCGCGCCGCTCTCGGCGAGTCGCTGGCGCACCGCGTCGAGGAGCACGGTGCTCATACCGCCACCCCCTGGGCGGAGCCGAGGGCGCGCTGCCAGAAGCCGTCGCAGAAGCGGGCGAGGGCGCCCCGGCCGTGTGATCCCGGGGGCTCGCCCTCGGCCACCCGGCCCGGCAGCCCCACCTCGACCGGGACTTCGCCGGCCAGTGGCACCCCCAGCAGTCCGGCGACGGCCTCGGCGTCGAGTCCGCCGGGCGCGGGTCCCCGTACGACCACGCGGACGTCGCGGGCCACCATCCGGACCCCGGCGGCCACCCGGCCGGCCGCGGCCACCGCCCGCAACTCGCCCCGCACCACCAGCAGCACGAGGTCCAGCTGCGCGAGCACCTCGGCCACGGCTTCGTCGACCCGGCGCGGCAGGTCGACCACGACGACCCCGCCCCGGCGCCGCGCGGCGGCCACCACCGAGCGCATCGCGGCGGGCGGCACCACCACGCGGTCCCCACGGTCCCAGCTGAGCACGCGCAGGGCGTGCAGTTCGGGCAGGGACTCCGCGAGGGCTCCGGCGCCGACGCGGCCGCGCGAGGCGGCGAAGTCGGGCCAGCGCAGTCCCTCGGCGGCTTCGCCGCCGAGGAGGACGTCCATGCCGCCGCCGAGGGGGTCTCCGTCGATGAGGATGGTCCGCTCCCCGGCCCGGGCGGCCCGCAGGGCCAGTGCGCAGGCGAGGGTGGAGGCGCCGGCTCCGCCGCTGCCCCCGATCACCCCGACCGTGAGGGCGGGCCTCCCGGCCCCCTCCACGACATCGGCGATCCGGTCGACGAGCCGGTTCTCGGCGTCGGGCAGGGTCAGTACCTCCTCGGCGCCGATCTCCACCGCCCGCTGCCACACGTGGGGGTCGTCCAGATCCCGGCCGACGAGGAAGACCCCGTCCCGCCGGGGTGCGCCGCGCACCCGCCGCGCGGCATCGTCGCCGACCAGGACGAGCGGCGCCGATTCCCAGCCCACGCCCGCGACACCCGCGGCGCCCCCGCCGCTCCCGCCACTCCCGTCGCCACTGTCGTCACCGCCGGCTCCGCTTTGCTCGGGCACCGCATGGTGAACGTGCGGCTCGGCCCCCGCGGCGGCGCACAGCCGCAGCAGGTCGTCGAGCAGCAGGGGGTCCTCGGTGATGATCAGCGGCCGTCCACCTGCGGCCACGGGCCCGCCGGCCCCGGGATTCGGCCCGTCCCCGCCCGCCATCGCGAGATCCCGGACTTCACACGACTTCGATCCAGCCACGATCTCCGCCTCCTTCTCACAGCAAATCCAGCGCCGCGGACTTCGCGGCCGGAATCACCGTGACGGGATCGGGGAAAAGAAGTGGATCTTGCTCTAAAACCGTGGACGCCCGCCCCATTGTGAATAACTCGCTCACCCCAACAGGTGAGTTCCGGAGCGCGCCGGAACGACTACGCACCGTGACGGGTTCGTGAGGGTGGGGGCCTTCGACGCGCAGGCCCCTCGAAGACGAGGAGACCCGAGGAGTGATCACTTGAGGTCGAAGAGAGGGACGCAAACTGCGTCCGGACATGCGACGACCCCCGCCGGGGGGGAGAGCGGGGGTCGTCCCCACGGTCCGACTCGGGGGGGGGGAGGAGCCAGACCGGGTTAGCACGGTCGCGAACGATCCGTGACTTCCATGGTGTACCCGAGAGGCTTCTCAGGCAAACCCACGCGCCGCACTTTACGCCGAATGGTGGGCGCATATGCTCGGGTCGTGGAAAATCAGCCCTTGCCGCACTCCTTGCCTCGCACCGCAGCCTTCTTCGACCTGGACAAGACGGTCATTGCGAAGTCGAGCACTCTGACGTTCAGCAAGTCCTTCTACCAGGGCGGCCTGATCAACCGAAGGGCCGTGCTGCGCACCGCCTACACGCAGTTCATCTATCTGGCCGGCGGCGCCGACCACGATCAGATGGAGCGGATGCGGGAGTACCTGTCCGCCCTCTGCAAGGGGTGGAACGTGCAGCAGGTCCGGGAGATCGTCGCCGAGACCCTGCACGACCTCATCGACCCGCTGATCTACGACGAGGCAGCCTCCCTCATCGAGGCCCACCACACGGCGGGCCGCGACGTGGTGATCGTGTCCACCTCCGGAGCCGAGGTCGTCGAGCCCATCGGCGAGATGCTGGGCGCCGACCGCGTCGTCGCCACGCGGATGGTCGTGGGCGAGGACGGCTGCTTCACCGGCGAGATCGAGTACTACGCCTACGGCCCGACCAAGGCGGAGGCCGTGCGCGAACTCGCCGAGTCCGAGGGGTACGACCTCTCGCGCTGCTACGCGTACAGCGACTCGGCGACCGACATCCCGATGCTGGAGGCGGTCGGCCACCCGCACGCGGTCAACCCCGACCGGGCGCTGCGCCGCGAGGCCGTGGCGCGCGAATGGCCGGTGCTGGTGTTCAACCGGCCGGTCCGGCTGAAGCAGCGGCTCCCGGGACTGTCGATGCCCGCCCGGCCGGCGCTGGTCGCCGCCGCCGCGGTGGGCGCGGCCGCGGCCACCGCGGGACTGGTCTGGTACGCGAGCCGGCGACGCGCACTGGCCGCCGCCGCACCCCGCTGACCTGCGAGAACGCCGGGCGTCCGATACGTCCGCAATCGCACCGGAAAGCAAAGAAATGCGGCCAGGGGTTTCGCTCCACTCCGAAGCGGAGTACAAAGGAGTCAACGGCCCGCGAGACCAAAGAACATCCGAGAGGATCATCTTTAAAACGCAGTAAGGCCCACGGACCGAAGCATGAACGCCGAGCACCCACGCGACGTCGACCCGTCGATTACGGGCCAGCCGCACCAGGTGACGGGCAAAGCTCCCGACCTGATGGGCAATCATCGAGGACGCTTGGTAACTGGGCGTAAGTGCCAGCGGCGACACCAGAGCAGTACGGTGTCGCCGCAACCCATGTCCGGCCCCGACCGCCCCCGGCCGGGGCCGTCCTGCAGCCCCGGGCCGTCCGGCCGCCCCGGGCCGTCCGGCCGCCTCAGGCCGCGCCGCGCTGGAGCGCCTCGCAGACCGCGGTCGACTCCCGGACCCCGAGCTCGATCGCGCGCCCGCAGTGCGCGATCCACGCCGACATCCCCTCCGCGGTGCCGGAGACGTAGCCCTCGAAGGCCCGCACATAGGCCTCCCGGCCCTGTTCCGCGTGGCCGACCTCCGCGGGACAGATCGCCTTCGGATCCAGGCCGCTGTTGATCAGCACGATCCGCTCGGCCGTGCGCGCCACCAGCCCGTTGTACGAACCGAACGGACGCAGCGCGAGCAGTTCCCCGTGCACCACCGCCGCCATGATCAGCGCCGGGGCGGAGCCGCCCGCGATGATCAGGCGGGAGAGACCGTCCAGTCGGCCCGCCACTTCCTGCGCGTCGGGCAGGGGCAGGTCGATCAGCGGCTCGTCCACCGGCTCACCGGCCAGCCGGGGCCGGCCGACGACCTCGCCGTCGGCCGTGGAGCCCGAGGCCACCAGGTGGAGCCGCGCCAGGACCCGTAGCGGCGACTGGCGCCAGATGCTCAGCAGCTGGCCCGCCTCCGCCGTCAGGCGCAGGGCGGCGCCCACCGTGCGCGCCTCCGACTCCGAGCCGAAATCGCTCCGGCGGCGGACCTCCTCCAGCGCCCAGTCGGCCCCGGACAGCGCCGCGCTGCCGCGGGCCCCGCGCAGCGCGGCCTCCGAGGTGACCGCCCCGGCGCGGCGGCGCATGACGCGGTGGCCGTAGACCCGGTCCACGGCCTTGCGTACGGAATCCACGGACTCGGCGACGCCCGGCAGACCGGCCAGCGGGGCGAGCGGATCGGCGGCGGCGGCTCCAGAAGAGGCCGGGGCGGCGGAAGCAGAGGCGCTACTCATAAGTAAGGAGCCTACGCACTGCTCCCCCATAGCACCGACCCCTCCTTGGAGTGGTCTTCTTCACTCAGACATACAACACACAGCCACCGACCCACTACGCTTCGTGAACATGAAGATCGCTTTCGTGGGGAAGGGCGGCAGCGGCAAGACCACGCTGTCCTCCCTTTTCATCCGCCACCTCGCCTCCAATGAAGCCCGTGTCGTCGCGGTGGACGCCGACATCAACCAGCACCTGGGCGCCGCGCTCGGACTCAGTGAGGACGACGCGGCCGCGCTGCCCGCGCTGGGCGCGCACCTGCCCCTCATCAAGGACTACCTGCGGGGCTCCAACCCGCGCATCGCCTCCGCCGACACGATGATCAAGACCACTCCGCCCGGCACCGGCTCCCGGCTGCTGCGGGTCGACGAGGACAACCCCGTCTACGACGCCTGCGCGCGCACCCTGACGCTCGACGGGGAGCCCGTACGGCTGATGGCGACGGGGCCGTTCACCGAGTCCGACCTGGGCGTGGCCTGCTACCACTCCAAGGTCGGTGCGGTCGAGCTCTGCCTCAACCACCTCGCCGACGGCCCGGACGAGTACGTCGTCGTCGACATGACGGCCGGGTCGGACTCCTTCGCCTCGGGCATGTTCACCCGCTTCGACGTGACCTTCCTGGTCGCCGAACCGACCCGCAAGGGCATCTCCGTCTACCGCCAGTACAAGGAGTACGCGCGGGACTTCGGGGTCACCCTCAAGGTCGTCGGCAACAAGGTGCAGGGCCCGGAGGACATCGAGTTCCTCCAGGACGAGGCCGGCGAGGACCTGTTGGTCACCGTCGGGCAGTCGGACTGGGTGCGGGCGATGGAGAAGGGCCGCCCGGCCGCCTTCGAACTGCTGGAGGCCACCAACCGGCTGGCCCTGCAGTCGCTGCAGGACGCGGCGGACGACTCCTACGCGCACCGCGACTGGGAGCGGTACACGGAGCAGATGGTCCACTTCCACCTGCGCAACGCCGAGAGCTGGGGCAACGCGAAGACCGGGATCGACCTGGCGGAGCAGGTCGACCCCGGTTTCGTCCTACGGGAACTGCTCACTCCTCGTTCTGACTCGCTTCAGCCGGCTCCGCAGCCGGCTTGACCCCGGCGGGGGCGGCCGGCTTGGCCGGCGGCCCCGCCGTCAGGAACTTGTTCCAGCCCTCCTTCGGCGCCTCGCCGACGTCGAGGGTGCGCATCCACTCCAGGGCCTTCGGGTCCTGGGCGTCCAGCCAGTCCACCAGCTCGCGGAAGGACACGCAGCGGACGTCCTTCTGGGTGCACATGGTCTTGATGGAGTCCTCGACGGCACGCATGTAGGTGCCGCCGTTCCAGGACTCGAAGTGGTTGCCGATGATCAGCGGCGCGCGGTTGCCCTGGTAGGTCCGCTCGAAGGCCTTGGCCAGGCCGTCGCGCATCTGCTCGCCCCAGTACTCGTGCTGGGAGGGGTCGCCCTGCGTGGTCGTCCCGGACTGGTTGACCAGGTAGTTGTAGTCCATGCTGAGCGTTTCGAAGGCGCGGCCCGGCATGGGGACGAGCTGGAGCGGGATGTCCCAGAGGCCGTCCGTCTTCTTCGGCCAGATCTGCTTGCTGATGCCGCTGGAGTCGTAGCGGAAGCCGCCCATCTCCTTGGCCGCCAGCATGAAGTTCTTCTGGCCTTCGAGGCAGGGGGTGCGGGCCCCGATCATCTCCTTCTCGTAGTCGAAGGGGAGCGCCTCCATGTCCTTGAACGCGGGCGAGTTCGTCTTCCAGTTCTTGACGAACGACTTCGCCTGGTTGATCTCGCTCTTCCACTCCTCCACGGACCAGGTCCCGACCCCGCCCTCGGGTCCGCAGAAGTGGCCGTTGAAGTGGGTGCCGATCTCGTTGCCCTCCAGCCAGGCCCCGCGCACCTGCTCGGCGGTGTCCTTGATGCCCTGGGGGTCGCCGAAGCCGATGTCGGAGCGGCCCGCGGAGTGCTGGGGCGCGGTGTAGAGGGAACGCTTCTCCTCCGGGAGCATGTACACGCCGCTGAGGAAGTACGTCATGCGGGCGTTGTACTTCTTGCCCACCTCGCGGAAATGCGAGAAGAGCTTCTGGCTGTCCTCGCCCGCCCCGTCCCACGAATAGACGACGAACTGCGGCGGCTTTTCGCCGGGCTTCAGCTTCTCCGCCTTCTGCACGTTCGGCTGCAGGCCCGTGTACGAGGTCGAGCCGTCCCCGATGAGCCGCTTGACGCTGCCCGGAGCCGGGCCTTCCGGTACGGGTGCACCCTTCTTCGCCGCCTGACCTCCGGGGGCCGGACGGCCGGCGGGCTCCGAGGTGCTGCACCCGGCCACTCCCAGGACCAGCGCCGTGGCGACGAGACCGCCGGCGATCCTCTTCCCGGCTGCCTTCTTCGGGGCGGGCCTCTTCGTGGTGGCAGTCATCCGCCGCACCTCTTCCCTCGCAGTTCCATCGCAGGACTTCCGCGCCGCAACGTCCCATGCGGTCCGTTTTAAGGAAGGTGTGACAAGCCGGACTAAATGCTTAATCACTCGTGAGCGCTAATTCCTAGGCCGTTTGCCCGCATTACTCACCACAGAGCTTTACTCTCCATTACCGTTCATTTACCGAGTGTTGAGACTCCCGCCGCTTCACCCCTCCCCCGAGGAGACGGGACCTATGACCGCCATCCCCTCCCCCACTTCCCCTCCCCCCACCAAAGGCCTCCCGGGCGGCCTCCAGGCCGACCTCTCCGCCTCCGTCGCCGTCTTCCTGATCGCCCTGCCGCTCTCCCTCGGCATCGCCCTGGCCACCGGCGCCCCGCTCCAGGCCGGGCTCGTCGCCGCGGCGGCCGGCGGGATCGTGGCCGCACGGCTCGGCGGGACACCGCTCCAGGTGAGCGGTCCCGCGACCGGACTCACCGTCGTGACCGCCGAGTTGATCCAGCACTACGGCTGGCGCACCACCTGTGCCATCACGGTGCTCGCCGGGGTGTGCCAGCTCGGCCTGGCCGCGCTGCGGACCGCCCGGTCCGCGCTGATGGTCAGCCCGGCGATCGTCCACGGGATGCTCGCCGGTGTCGGCGTGACGATCGCGCTGGCCCAGCTGCACATCGTGCTCGGCGGCACCCCGCAGAGCTCCGCCCTGGCCAACGTCCGCGGACTTCCCGACCAGTTGGCCGACCTGCATCCCGCCGCACTCGGCGTCAGCGTGCTCACCCTGACCGTCCTGCTCTGCTGGCCGCGGCTGCCGGGGCGCACCGGGCGGGCCCTGCGCAAGGTGCCCGCCGCGCTGGCCGCCGTCGCCGTCGCCACGGCCTGCGCCGCCCTCACCGGGCTCAGCCTGCCCCGCGTGGACCTGCCGTCCTGGCGCAGCCACGCCCTGCCGGAACTCCCCGAGGGCCCGGTCCTCGGCATCATCGCCGCCGTCCTGACCATCACCCTGGTCGGCAGTGTGGAATCCCTGCTCTCGGCAGTGGCCACCGACAAGCTCATCGCCACCCAGCGGAGCACCGCGGGGCGTCCCGCACGGGCCGACCTCAACCGCGAACTGCGCGGCCAGGGCGCGGCGAACATCATCTCCGGGGCGCTGGGCGGGCTGCCCGTCGCGGGCGGCGCCGTCCGCAGCATGGCGAACGTCAAGGCAGGCGCTGTCAGCCGCCGTTCGGCCATGCTGCACGGGCTGTGGATCCTGCTCGCCGCCGGGCTGCTCGTCCCCGCACTCGACCTGATCCCGCTCGCCGCGCTCGCCGCCCTGGTGATGGCGGTGGGCGTGCAGATGGTGAGCGCCACGCACCTGCGCACCGTCACCCGGCACCGCGAGATCCTCGTCTACGCCACGACCATCGTGGCCGTGGTGCTCGGCGGGGTGCTGGAGGGCGTCGCCATCGGCATCGCGATGGCCGTCGCCCTGGCCCTGCACCGCCTGGCCCGGACCCGGATCACCGTCGAGCAGCTCGACAGCGGGGTCCACCGGGTCTGGGCCCGCGGGCAGTTGACCTTCCTCGCGGTACCGCGGCTGAGCCGGGTGCTGAACCAGATCCCGCACCACGGGCACGCCGTCATCGAGCTGGACGGCTCCTTCATGGACCACGCCGCCTACGAGACCCTCCAGGACTGGCAGGACTCCCACCTGGCCCACGGGGGCTCACTGGAGGTCACCGGCCGGTCGGGAGCCAGGATCGCCGAGGCCGAGCAGGCCCAGCGGGCCGCGCGGGGCGCTCAGCGAGGAGCACAGCGCGGGGACCACCAGTGCTGCCGGCCCTGGACCCCCTGGCAGAACCACTGCGACCACCGCGGCACGGTGGACCGTACGGACCAGGCGGCGGCCGAGACCCCGGCCGCACCTCCCGCCCCGACCCAGGCCCCGTCCCACGCCCCATCCCCATCCCCGGCCCAGGCCCAGGCCCAGGCCCAGCCGGCCGCGACCCGCGGCCGCGGCGCCGGTCAACTGGCCAACGGGATCAGCGCCTTCCAGCGGGACACGGCTCCGCACGTGCGGGAGGAGCTGGCCCGGCTGGCCCGGGAGGGGCAGCGGCCCTCGCAGCTCTTCCTGACCTGCGCGGACTCCCGGCTGGTGACCAGCATGATCACGGCGAGCGGCCCCGGGGACCTGTTCACGGTCCGCAACGTCGGCAATCTCGTCCCGCTCCCGGGCGCCGAGTCCACGGACGATTCGGTGGCGGCGGCCATCGAGTACGCCGTGGACGTCCTCCAGGTGGACAGCATCACGGTGTGCGGGCATTCGGGATGCGGGGCCATGCAGGCGCTGCTCAACTCCGTGCCCGGGGTGCCCATGACCCCGCTGCGGCGCTGGCTGCGGCACGGGCTGCCGAGTCTGGAGCGGATGGCCAGCCGCCATCACGCCTGGGCGCGGATCTCCGGGAGGCTGCCGGCGGATGCCGTGGAGCAGCTGTGCCTGACCAATGTGGTGCAGCAGCTGGAGCACCTGAAGGCCCACGAATCGGTGGCCCGACGGCTCGCCGAGGGCACGCTGGAGCTGCACGGGATGTACTTCCACGTGGGTGAGGCGCAGGCGTACCTGCTGTCGGAGGGGCAGGACTTCTTCGACTGCCGGGTCTTCGACACCGTCGGCGCGGGCGCGCTCCGCGACTGAACCGATACCCTCCCGTATCCGTGCCATTCGGTGGCCCCCTTCCGCTGCCCGCAGCGGAAGGGGGCCACTCGTGCGTGGGCCCGGCCGGGTAATAGGTCTACACCAATTCACGGCAACCTCTTGTCACCCGGGCCATTGACTGATGAGCTATGCCCGGGGACACAACCGGGGACACAACGGACACCCTGGGAAAGGGAGATGCGTCGTGAGCAATGAAAGCCTGGCCAATCTGCTCAAGGAGGAGCGGCGGTTCGCACCGCCTGCCGATCTGGCCGCCGCCGCCAATGTGACTCAGGCTGCGTACGCACAGGCCGACGCGGACCGGCTGGGCTTCTGGGCCGAGCAGGCGCGCCGCCTGAGCTGGGACACCGAGCCCACGGAGACGCTCGACTGGAGCAACCCGCCCTTCGCGAAGTGGTTCGCGGACGGCAAGCTGAACGTCGCGTACAACTGCGTGGACCGCCACGTCGAGGCCGGCAACGGCGACCGCGTGGCCATCCACTTCGAGGGCGAGCCCGGCGACAGCCGCTCGATCACCTACGCCGAGCTCAAGGACGAGGTCTCCAAGGCCGCGAACGCCCTGACCGAGCTGGGCGTACAGGCCGGCGACCGGGTCGCCGTCTACCTGCCGATGATCCCCGAGGCGGTCGTCGCGATGCTCGCGTGCGCCCGTGTCGGCGCCGCGCACTCCGTGGTCTTCGGCGGTTTCTCCGCCGACGCCGTCGCCTCCCGCATCCAGGACGCCGACGCGAAGCTGGTCATCACCTCCGACGGCGGCTACCGCCGCGGCAAGCCTTCGGCCCTGAAGCCCGCCATCGACGAGGCCGTCGCCAAGTGTCCGCAGGTGGAGCACGTCCTCGTGGTGCGCCGCACCGGCCAGGACACCGCCTTCACCGAGGGCCGGGACGTCTGGTGGCACGAGATCGTCGAGCGGCAGTCCGCCGAGCACGCGCCGCAGGCCTTCGACGCGGAGCACCCGCTCTTCATCCTCTACACCTCGGGAACCACGGGTAAGCCCAAGGGCATCCTGCACACCTCCGGCGGCTACCTCACGCAGGCCTCGTACACCCACCACGCGGTGTTCGACCTGAAGCCGGAGAGCGACGTCTACTGGTGCACCGCCGACATCGGCTGGGTGACCGGGCACTCCTACATCGTCTACGGGCCGCTCGCCAACGGCGCCACCCAGGTGATGTACGAGGGCACGCCGGACACCCCGCACCAGGGCCGGTTCTGGGAGGTCGTGCAGAAGTACGGCGTCACCATCCTCTACACCGCGCCGACGGCGATCCGTACGTTCATGAAGTGGGGCGACGACATCCCCGCGAAGTTCGACCTGTCGAGCCTGCGCATCCTGGGCTCGGTCGGCGAGCCGATCAACCCCGAGGCCTGGATCTGGTACCGCAAGCACATCGGCGGCGACCGCTGCCCGATCGTGGACACCTGGTGGCAGACCGAGACCGGCGCGATGATGATCTCCCCGCTGCCCGGCGTCACCGAGACCAAGCCCGGTTCGGCGCAGCGCGCGCTGCCCGGAATCTCCGCCACCGTCGTGGACGACGAGGCGAACGAGGTCCCGAACGGCGGAGGCGGCTACCTGGTCCTCACCGAGCCGTGGCCCTCGATGCTGCGCACCATCTGGGGCGACGACCAGCGGTACATCGACACGTACTGGTCCCGGTTCGAGGGCAAGTACTTCGCGGGCGACGGCGCCAAGAAGGACGAGGACGGCGACATCTGGCTGCTCGGCCGGGTGGACGACGTGATGCTGGTGTCCGGCCACAACATCTCGACCACCGAGGTGGAGTCGGCGCTCGTCTCGCACCCCTCGGTCGCCGAGGCGGCGGTCGTCGGTGCGAACGACGAGACCACCGGCCAGGCCATCGTGGCCTTCGTCATCCTGCGCGGCAGCGCCTCCGAGACGGACACGCTGGTCGCGGAGCTCCGCAACCACGTGGGTGCCACGCTCGGCCCGATCGCCAAGCCGAAGCGGATCCTGCCCGTGCAGGAGCTGCCGAAGACCCGCTCGGGCAAGATCATGCGCCGCCTGCTGCGCGACGTGGCCGAGAACCGCGCGGTCGGTGACGTCACCACGCTCGCGGACTCCTCGGTCATGGACCTGATCCAGAGCAAGCTGCCGGCCGCCGGCAGCGAGGACTGAGACACCGGCTGAGCCGCGTACGACACGACGAAGAGGGGCATCCGGCGCGCCGCGCCGGATGCCCCTTTCGCACATAAAGTGACGATCACCGGATCCGCCCATGCGTACACCCTGTAAAGTATTAGACGGTTAAAGAATTACTCCACAGGGTGCGCCGGGAAGTCTGGTCGGCAACGTGTTCCGCCATGCCGTCCAACCACCCCGGAGGTGCCCCCCGTGGCCGCGCCCAGCCCCACCGACAACCAGAGCCGCAAGCTCCTCGGCCGCCTCTCGCTGCCGGAGCGCCGCTTCGTGGCCGACGCCCTGCGCGCCGAGACGGTCGGCGGCGTCCTGCTCCTCGCGGCCGCGATCGCCGCCCTCGTCTGGGCGAACGTGCCCGCCGTCTCGGCGAGCTACGACAGCGTCCGCTCCTTCCACATCGGCCCCGCCTCCCTCGGCCTGGACCTTTCGCTCCAGCACTGGGCGGCCGACGGCCTGCTCGCCATCTTCTTCTTCGTCGCCGGCATCGAGCTCAAGCGCGAGCTCGTCGCGGGCGACCTGCGCGACGCCAAGGCGGCCGCCCTCCCGGTCATCGCCGCGCTCTGCGGCATGGCCGTGCCCGCGCTGGTCTACGTACTGACCAACGTGATCGGCAACGGTTCGACGGACGGCTGGGCGGTCCCGACCGCCACCGACATCGCCTTCGCCCTGGCCGTCCTCGCCGTCATCGGCACCTCGCTGCCGTCCGCGCTGCGCGCGTTCCTGCTGACCCTGGCCGTCGTCGACGACCTGTTCGCCATCATGATCATCGCGGTGTTCTTCACCAGCGAGATCAACTTCCTGGCGCTCGCCGGAGCCGTCGCCGGCCTGGTCCTCTTCTGGTTCCTGCTCCGTGTGAACGTGCGCGGCTGGTACGTCTACATCCCGCTCGCCCTGGTCATCTGGGGCCTGATGTACAACAGCGGTGTCCACGCCACCATCGCCGGCGTCGCCATGGGCCTGATGCTGCGCTGCCACCGCAAGGAGGGCGAGGAGCACTCCCCCGGCGAGCACATCGAGCACCTGATCCGGCCGATCTCCGCCGGCCTGGCCGTCCCCCTCTTCGCCCTCTTCTCGGCCGGCGTCTCCCTGTCCGACGAGGCCATCGGCCAGGTCTTCACCCGGCCCGAGACCCTCGGCGTGGTGCTCGGCCTCGTCGTCGGCAAGACGTTCGGCATCTTCGGCGGCACCTGGCTCGCCGCCCGCTTCACCAAGGCCGAGCTCAACGACGACCTCTCCTGGCCGGACGTCTTCGCAGTCGCCTCGCTGGCCGGCATCGGCTTCACCGTCTCGCTCCTGATCGGCGAGCTCGCCTTCACCGACGACCTCGTCCTCGCCGACGAGGTCAAGGCCGCCGTCCTGATCGGCTCGCTGATCGCCGCGGTCTTCGCGGGCATCCTGCTGAAGATGCGCAACCGGAAGTACAAGGCGCTCACCGAGGACGAGGAGCGCGACGAGGACGCCGACGGCATCCCCGACATCTACGAGCAGGACAAGCCGGACTACCACCTGCGGATGGCGAAGATCTACGAGGCCAAGGCCGCGGAGCACCTGCGCAGGGCCGAGGAGGTCGCGGCCGGTGCGCGGGAAACGGTGACCGAAGGAGCGGGCGAAGCCCCGGGCGGGTCCAGCGCCGACGGCGGCCGTCCGGCATGATCTGACCTGACGACAGGACAGCCGTCGCAGTCGGACGACAGAGGGAGAGAGCGATGAGCGCAGTGGACCAAGGGGCCCCAGGAGCCGAGCGCACACTCGGCCAGCTGGTCGCCTCGGCCACCGCCGAGATGTCCGCCCTGGTGCACGACGAGATCGCCCTCGCCAAGGTGGAGATCAAGCAGGACGTCAAGCGTGCGGGCATCGGCAGCGGCGCCGCGATCGTCGCGGGCGTGCTCCTCCTCTTCTCGCTGCCGGTGCTGAGCTTCGCGGCGGCGTACGGGATCCACAACCTCGGCCTCGGGCTGGCCTGGTCCTTCCTGATCGTCGGCGTGGCGTTCTGGCTGCTCGCGGCCGTGATCGGGCTGATCGCCATGGCGAAGTTCAAGAAGATCAAGCCGCCGGTGAAGACCATCGCCTCGGTCAAGGAGACGGCGGCCCTCGTCGGCACCGTCAAGCCCCACGCCCGGTCGGTCAGTGACAACGCCGTGGGTGTGGCACGCTCGTCTTCATGACCTCCCCCTCGTCGGATTCCGGCTCGTCCGGTACGCCCCCCACCGCGGCCACGGCGGTCCGGATCGCCCTCCCCGGCGGGCGGGACGTAACGCACCGGGACGTCGCGGCCAATGGGGCGCGGTTCCACGTCGCCGAACTGGGCGACGGACCGCTGGTGCTGCTCCTGCACGGGTTCCCGCAGTTCTGGTGGACGTGGCGGCACCAGATGACCGCGCTGGCCGACGCGGGCTACCGGGCGGTCGCGATGGACCTGCGCGGGGTGGGCGGCAGTGACCGCACTCCCCGCGGCTACGACCCGGCCAACCTGGCGCTGGACATCACCGGGGTCGTACGGTCCCTCGGCGAGCCCGACGCCGCCCTCGTGGGGCACGACCTGGGCGGCTACCTCGCCTGGACGGCGGCGGTGATGCGGCCGAAGCTGGTGCGCCGGCTGGCGGTCTCCTCGATGCCGCACCCGCGCCGCTGGCGGTCCGCGATGCTGTCCGACTTCGGCCAGACCCGCGCCAGCTCTCACATCTGGGGCTTCCAGCGGCCGTTCGTGCCCGAGCGGCAGCTCGTCGCGGACGACGGGGCGCTCGTCGGGGAACTGATCCGGGACTGGTCGGGTCCGCGGCTCCCCGAGGAGGACGACATCGCGGTGTACCAGCGCGCGATGTGCATCCCCTCCACGGCGCACTGCTCGGTCGAGCCGTACCGCTGGATGATGCGGTCCATGGCCCGGCCCGACGGCCTCCAGTTCAACCGGCGCATGAAGCGGCCGGTGCGGGTGCCGACGCTGCACCTGCACGGCTCGCTCGATCCGGTGATGCGGACGCGGAGTGCGGCGGGGTCCGGGCAGTACGTCGAAGCCCCGTACCGCTGGCGGCTCTTCGACGGGCTCGGGCACTTTCCCCACGAGGAGGACCCGGCGGCGTTCTCCACCGAGCTGGTCAACTGGCTGAAGGATCCCGAGCCGGACCGCTGACACGTCCGAGCCGCTTATATGACAAGCATTCAATTGCCTGACGCATAGGCCAAATAGCCGCCCCCAGGGCGATTACCGACCTTGGGCCACGGGCACCAGTCGGAGTATGAGCTGGACGCACGACTACGGTGACACCGCACACGAACGCCGCTCGACGGTCACGCCGGGCACGCACAGGGGGCAGGGCCGCGAAGGCCACGACGACCCCCGACTCGGGATTCCGCGCATCCTGCGCCGGCGGGCCCGCTGGGTCTCCGCCCGGCTCAGGCACCAACGCACGTAGAACAGGGGCCCGGTAGGGCTACGGGAGCCCCTCACGGGCTCCCGTAGGGCTCCGCCAGGGCTCAGAGGGCGCAGCCCTGGCTGTCGACCCGCCGGTCCGCCGTCGCACCGTTCCGGATGTCCTCGCGGATCTCGTCCGCGGTCAGGGCGTAACCGGTGTTGGGGTCGTCGAGCGACTTCGCGAAGACGACCCCGTACACCTTGCCCTCGGGCGTCAGGAGCGGGCCGCCGGAGTTGCCCTGCCGGACCGTCGCGTACAGCGAGTAGACGTCCCGCCGCACGGTTCCGCGGTGGTAGATGTCCGGGCCGTTGGCGTTGATCCGGCCGCGGACGCGCGCCGAGCGCACGTCGTACGAGCCGTTCTCCGGGAAGCCCGCGACGATGGCGTCGCTGCCGCTCGCCGCGTCCTTGTCGGTGAACTCCAGCGCGGGCGCCTTCAGCTTGGGCACGTCCAGGACGGCGATGTCGCGCTCCCAGTCGTAGAGCACGACCTTGCCGTCGTAGAGCTTGCCCTCGCCGCCGACCTGCACGGTCGGCTCGCCGACCCCGCCGACGACGTGCGCGTTGGTCATCACCTTGCCCGGCGCGAAGACGAAGCCGGTGCCCTCCAGCACCTTGCTGCACGCGGGCGCCGTACCGACGACCTTCACGATGGACTGCTTGGCGGCCTCGGCCACGGGGCTGCGCGCCAGCAGCGGGTCGGGCGGCTGGACCTCGGTGATCGGCTCGTTGGAGAACGGGCTGAAGACCTGCGGGAAGCCGTTGCGGGCCAGGGTGGAGCTGAAGTCCGAGAACCAGGTGTTCGCCTGCCCCGGGAGCACCCGGGAGACGCCGAGGAGCACCTTGGAGCTGCGGACTTCCTTGCCCAGCGTGGGAAGTGACGTACCGGCGAGCGCGGACCCGATCAGCCAGGCCACCAGCAGCATCGCGACCACGTTCACCAGGGCGCCGCCCGTCGCGTCGAGCGCGCGGGCCGGGGACCACGTGATGTGGCGCCGGAGCTTGTTGCCCAGATGGGTGGTCAGCGCCTGGCCGATCGAGGCACAGATGATGATCACGACCACGGCGATGACGACGACCGTGGTGGAGACCTGGGTGCCGTTGTCGGTGACCCGGTCCCAGATCAGGGGCAGCAGGGACACGGCGATGAGACCACCGCCGAGGAAGCCGATCACCGACAGGATGCCGACGACGAAGCCCTGGCGGTAGCCGACGATCGCGAACCATACGGCGGCGAGCAGCAACAAGATGTCCAGCACGTTCACAGGGGTCACCGTCTCATGAGCGCCAGTCGAGCGGGACTTCCCGAGACCGGTCCCAGGGACGCTCCCAACCGGCGAAGTGCAGGATCCGGTCGATCACCCCGGCGGTGAAACCCCAGACCAGAGCCGATTCCACGGTGAAGGCGGGGCCGTGGAAGCCGCCGGGGTGGACGACGGTGACCCGGTGCTCGGGGTCCGTGAGATCGGCCACGGGCACCGTGAAGACGCGGGCGGTCTCCGCCGGGTCGACCACGCCGACCGGGCTGGGGGCGCGCCACCAGCCGAGCACGGGGGTCACGACGAACTCGCTGACCGGGATGTAGAGCGGGGGCAGCACCCCGAACAGCTGGACCCCGTCCGGGTCCAGGCCGGTCTCCTCCTCGGCCTCGCGCAGCGCGGCGCGCAGCGGGCCGGTGGTGTGCGGGTCGCCGTCCTCGGGGTCGAGGGCGCCGCCGGGGAAGGAGGGCTGGCCGGGGTGCGAGCGCAGGGTGCCGGCGCGCTCCATCAGCAGCAGCTCGGGGCCGCGGGGGCCCTCGCCGAAGAGGATCAGCACCGCGGACTGTCGGCCGCGGCCGTCCTCCGGCGGCAGGAACCGGCTGAGCTGGGTGGGCCGGACCGTCCGGGCCGCCTCGACGACGGGATCCAGCCAGCCGGGCAGGCCCTGGGTGTGCAGCTCGATGCTTCCGCGCCGGCCGCGCTGTGTGTCGTACGGGGCCCCGTGCGCGGCGGTGCCCGCCCGGCGGTTCTGCGTGGCCTCTGTCATAGGCACCCCTGTCCGTGCTTCTGCGTTTCCCCACACGGCCAAACGCGGTGCGGGTGGCGATTCGTTCCTTGCGCGTGCGGCTCCGCTGCCGGGGCTCAGCCCCGGACCCCGCGCCTCACACGCCTGCGGGGCCGGATTTCGCCGGCGCCGGGAGGCCCGGGTAGTCCGGGGGCGGGGTCAGGCGCTGGCCCGGCTGGCCGCCCTTCTCGTACTTCAGGAGCTTCGCCGCCTTCTCCGGGTCGGTCTCGCCCTCCCCGTAGGCCGGGCAGAGCGGGGCGATCGGGCAGGCTCCGCAGGCGGGCTTGCGGGAATGGCAGATCCGGCGGCCGTGGAAGACGACGCGGTGCGAGAGCATCGTCCACTCGCTCTTCGGGAAGATCGCGCAGATCTCCGCCTCGACCTTCTCCGGGTCCTCCTGCTCGGTCCACTTCCAGCGCCGCACCAGCCGGCCGAAGTGGGTGTCGACGGTGATCCCGGGGACGCCGAAGGCGTTGCCGAGGACCACGTTCGCCGTTTTGCGGCCCACTCCGGGCAGCGTCACCAGGTCCTCGATCCGGCCCGGCACCTCACCGCCGAAGTTGTCGCGCAGCGCCTGCGAGAGGCCGAGCAGGGACTTGGCCTTGGCCCGGAAGAAGCCGGTCGGCCGGATGATCTCCTCCAGCGCCTCCGGATCGGCTCCGGCCATGTCCTCGGGGGTCGGGTACGCGGCGAAGAGGGCCGGGGTCGTCTGGTTCACGCGCAGGTCGGTGGTCTGCGCGGACAGGACGGTGGCGACCAGCAGCTCGAAGGGGTTGCGGAAGTCGAGCTCCGGGTGCGCGTACGGGTAGACCTCCGCCAGCTCACGGTTGATCCTGCGCGCCCGCCGCACCATCGCCAGATGGCTTTCCGGCTTCGCCCCGGCCTTCTTGACCTTGCTCTCTGCCATCCCCGAAGGCTACGCCGCACAGCCCTCCGCCCGTGGCCGGACGTGACCTCCGCCCGGACGGGGTTTCTTGGCCCAAGTTTTGCCCTGAAACGGGGCTGACTGCTCCGGGAGGGCTCCCACCGGGCCATGTTCGCCCACGGCTGAATTCACTGTGGCCGTCACTCCCCCGGACCCCTTGGCCTGTGCTCTCACCGGCCTGTTGGACACCCGGCCGGTCCGGGACACGGCGGCGACGACACCCCCGGACCTGAGGTAACACCATCCCGATCGGCCTCTCGCCGCACAGCACACCCGTACGTCCGGCATCCTTGTGATGAACGTGATTGATCGCACTGTTTGAGCCGTCCGGCAAAATGGGGGAGCGATCCCCTGGCTGGTCGACATAGGAGAGAGACTCGTGGACGACGTACTGCGGCGTGCCCCGCTCTTCGCGGCGCTCGATGACGAGCAGGCCGCGGAGCTCCGCGCCTCCATGGGCGAGGTGACCCTCGCACGTGGTGACGCCCTGTTCCACGAGGGCGACCCCGGTGACCGGCTCTACGTCGTCACCGAGGGCAAGGTGAAGCTGCACCGCACCTCCCCGGACGGCCGTGAGAACATGCTGGCCGTCCTCGGCCCCGGTGAGCTGATCGGCGAGCTGTCGCTGTTCGACCCGGGCCCGCGCACCGCCACCGCCACCGCGCTGACCGAGGTCAAGCTGCTCGGTCTGGGTCACGGAGACCTCCAGCCCTGGCTGAACGCCCGGCCCGAGGTGGCGACCGCGCTGCTGCGCGCCGTCGCGCGGCGCCTGCGCAAGACCAACGACCAGATGTCCGACCTGGTCTTCTCCGACGTGCCGGGCCGCGTGGCCCGTGCGCTCCTCGACCTGTCGCGCCGCTTCGGCGTGCAGTCGGAGGAGGGCATCCACGTCGTGCACGACCTCACGCAGGAGGAGCTGGCCCAGCTCGTCGGCGCGTCGCGCGAGACCGTGAACAAGGCACTGGCCGACTTCGCGGGACGCGGGTGGCTCCGCCTGGAGGCGCGTGCGGTGATCCTTCTGGACGTGGAGCGGCTCGCGAAGCGGTCGCGCTGACCTTCGTCGTCTCCGTTGAGGGGTCCTGCCCAGGTGGGCGGGGCCCCTTTTGTTGTGCACAGTGGACCCATGGAGCACAGGGGCCTCGATGCGTACGGGTACTTCGAGCGTGAAGGGTCGCTCGGGCAGGTGCGGGCCGAGTTCCGGGGGCTCGTCGCCGCCGCGCGGGAGCGGATCGGGGAGGCGTACGGGCGACGGCTGCACAGCGCCTACCTCTACGGGTCCGTGCCGCGCGGCACGGCCCGGCCCGGGCGGTCCGACCTCGACCTGCTGATCGCCCTGCACCACGCGCCCGGCGACGAGGACCGCGACACCACCGAGGCACTGGCGCGGGGCCTCGACGAGGAGTTCGCGCAGATCGACGGGGTCGGGGTCCTGCTGTACGGCAAGGACCGGCTGCTGAGCGAGGCGGAACGTTACGACCTGGGCTGGTTCCTCGCCTGCCTGTGCACCCCGCTGCTCGGCGCGGACCTGGCCGAGCACCTGCCCCGCTACCGTCCCGACAGCCTGCTCGCCCGCGAGACCAACGGCGACCTCGCCGAGCTGCTGCCCCGGATGCGCGAGCGGATCCGGGCGGCGGCCACCCCGGAGGAGCACCGGAAGCTGTGCCGGGGCCTCTCGCGGCACCTCGTGCGCACCGGGTTCACCCTCGTCATGCCGCGCTGGGGCGGCTGGACCAGCGACCTCACCGAGTCGGCGGACGTGTTCGCGCAGTACTACCCCGAGCGCGCCGAGCAGATGCGCGCCGCGGCCGCCGCCGCGCTGGCCCCGGTCGCGGACCCGGACGTACTGCGCGCCTGCGTCGAGGACCTCGGCCCGTGGCTCGCGGACGAGTACACGGCCCGGCACGGGACGAAGACGGCCCGGCCGACGGGCTAGCCCCCCTGCGGCCCGCTCACTCCGGGGCCCCGGGGATCAGCCCGTGCTCCTTCAGGTACTCCAGCTGCGCGCGTACGGACCATTCCGCGGCCGGCCACAGGGACCGGTCCACATCCGCGTAGACGTGCGCGACGACCGCCTCGGGGGTGGTCAGGCCGTTCTCGACCGCCGTCTCGATCTGCGCGAGGCGGTGCGCCCGGTGGGCGAGGTAGAACTCCACCGCCCCCTGCGCGTCGTCCAGGACCGGCCCGTGCCCCGGGAGCACGGTGTGGACCCCGTCGTCGACCGTCAGCGAGCGCAGCCGGCGCAGGGAGTCCAGGTACTCGCCGAGCCGCCCGTCGGGGTGCGCGACGACGGTGGTGCCGCGCCCCAGGATCGTGTCGCCGGTCAGGACCGCCCGGTCGGCCGGCAGGTGGAAGCAGAGCGAGTCCGCGGTGTGCCCCGGCGTCGGGACCACGCGCAGTTCCAGACCGCCCGTGCGGATGACGTCCCCGGCGGCCAGGCCCTCGTCGCCGAGGCGCAGGGCCGGGTCCAGGGCCCGGACCTTCGTCCGGGTCAGCTCGGCGAAGCGGGCCGCGCCCTCCGCGTGGTCGGGGTGTCCGTGGGTGAGGAGGGTGAGCGCGACCCGCTTGCCCTCCTTCTCGGCGGCGGCGATCACCGCGCGCAGGTGTACGTCGTCCAGCGGGCCGGGGTCGATCACCACGGCCAGGCCGGAGCCGGGCTCGGAGACGAGCCAGGTGTTGGTGCCGTCGAGGGTCATCGGGGAGGCGTTCGGGGCCAGGACGTTCACCGCGCGGGCGGTGGCCGGTCCGGAGGCGACCATTCCGCGGGGCTGGCCGGGCAGGGCGGCGGCATCCGTCATGCGGGGGCTCCTCCCGGGTTCGCGGGGCCCTGGGCCGCGGGGCCCTGGCCCGGGGTGGCATGCCCCGGGGTGCCGGGTGCCGTCAGGCGGACGCGCTTGGTGAACTCGTCGTGGCCCGGCCAGCTGAGCACGAGCTCCCCGTCCTCCAGGGCGGCCCGGGCGAGGACCGGGGTCAGGTCCTGGGCCCCGGCCGCGGCGAGGGCCTCGGCGGGGCTCCCGTACCGCTCCAGGGAGCGCAGGGTGGTGATGGTGGGCGGCATCATCAGCAGCTCGCCCTTGTCGTAGCCGGCGGCGGCGTCGGCGGGGCGGATCCAGACCGTGCGGTCGGCCTCGGTGGAGGCGTTGCGGGTGCGCTGCCCTTCGGGGAGGGCCGCGACGAAGAACCAGGTGTCGTACCGGCGCGGCTCGAACTCCGGGGTGATCCAGCGGGCCCACGCACCGAGCAGGTCGGAGCGCAGGACCAGGCCCCGGCGGTCGAGGAACTCGGCGAAGGACAGCTCACGGGCGACCAGGGCCGCGCGGGCGGCCTCCCAGTCCTCGCCGGTGGTGTCTCCGACGACGGTGTCCGCGGACTCGCCCGCGAGCAGCACCCCGGCCTCCTCGAAGGTCTCGCGGACGGCTCCGCAGACGATCGCCTGCGCGGTGGCGGGGTCGGTGCCCATCCGCTCGGCCCACTCGCCGCGGCTCGGGCCGGCCCAGCCGATGAGGTGGTCCTCGTCGCGGGGGTCCACCCCGCCGCCGGGGTACGCGTACGCGCCTCCGGCGAAGGCCATCTCGACCCGGCGGCGCAGCATGTGCACGGCGGGGCCCTCGGGGGTGTCGCGCAGCAGCATCACGGTGGCGGCGCGCCGTGGTTCCACCGGGGTGAGGGTGCCGTCCGCGAGTGCGCGGATGCGGTCGGGCCACTCCGGCGGGTACCACTGACCTCCGGCGGAGGTCTCTTGCTGACCGTACTGACCATTCGGCATGGCGGGATGCTACGGGCATCCGGGCCGATGTTCGAGGGGTGGCCCCCGAGCACCGCTGCGCGGGGCCGTCGCCGGCTGCGGATGCGGATGCGCCGCTGCGGATGCGCCGCTGCGCGGGACCAGTCCCCGACCCGCCCTTCGCCCGTTCCCCGGGCTGCGCCCGGACCGCCCTGGAGCTCCGCCCCAGACCCCGCTCCTCAAACGCCGGAGGGGCTGAATTTGCCCTGACGGGCAAGATTCAGCCCCTCCGGGGCAATTCAGGCCTCTGCCGGGGCAGACGCCGAGGTCAGGCTCCCGGGACCAGTTCGACCTGGATCTCGATCTCGACCGGGGCGTCCAGCGGGAGGACCGCCACGCCGACCGCGCTGCGGGCGTGGACGCCCTTGTCGCCGAGGACGGCGCCCAGCAGCTCGCTCGCGCCGTTCAACACGCCCGGCTGGGCGGTGAAGTCGGGGGCGGAGGCGATGAAGCCCACCACCTTCACGACGCGAGCGATCTTGTCGAGGTCGCCGACGACGGACTTCACCGCGGCGAGCGCGTTCAGCGCGCAGGTCGCGGCCAGTTCCTTGGCCTGCTCCGCCGAGACCTCGGCGCCGACCTTGCCCGTGACGGGCAGGTTGCCCTTGACCATCGGGAGCTGGCCCGCGGTGTACACGTAGGCACCCGACCGCACGGCCGGCTGGTACGTGGCCAGCGGCGGGACGACCTCGGGCAGGGTCAGGCCGAGTTCGGCCAGCCTCGCCTCGACGACTCCGCTCATGCCGCCTTCTCCCGCTTCAGGTAGGCCACGAGCTGCTCGGGGTTGTTCGGGCCGGGGACGACCTGGACGAGCTCCCAGCCGTCCTCGCCCCAGGTGTCCAGGATCTGCTTGGTGGCGTGGACCAGCAGCGGGACGGTCGCGTATTCGAACTTCTTGGTCATGGGAGCGAGCGTAGTGCCTGCCGTGCGGGGCCCCGCCACCACCGCCGCCGCCCGGGAGGAATTAGGCTCGGGCCCTGTGAGCAGGCTCCAGGTGGTCAGCGGCAAGGGCGGCACCGGCAAGACCACGGTCGCCGCGGCACTCGCGCTCGCCCTCGCACGCGAGGGCAGGCGGACTCTTCTGGTGGAGGTCGAGGGCAGGCAGGGCCTCGCCCAGGTCTTCGGGGCGGAGGCGCTCCCCTACGAGGACCGGAAGATCGCCGTCGCCTCGGGCGGCGGGGAGGTCTACGCGCTCGCCATCGACGCGGAGCGGGCGCTCCTGGACTACCTCCAGATGTTCTACAAGCTCGGCTCGGCCGGCCGCGCCCTCAAGAAGCTCGGCGCCATCGACTTCGCGACGACCATCGCGCCGGGGCTGCGGGACGTGCTCCTGACGGGCAAGGCCTGCGAGGCGGTCCGGCGCAAGGACAAGGCCGGGCGGTTCGTCTACGACCACGTGATCATGGACGCTCCGCCGACCGGGCGGATCACCCGCTTCCTGAACGTCAACGACGAGGTGGCGGGCCTGGCCCGGTTCGGGCCGATCCACAACCAGGCCCAGGCCGTCATGAAGGTGCTCAAGTCCCCCGAGACGGCCGTGCACCTGGTCACGCTGCTGGAGGAGATGCCCGTGCAGGAGACCGCCGACGGGATCGCCGAGCTCCGGCAGGCGGGCCTGCCGGTGGGGCGGGTCATCGTCAACATGGTCCGGCCGCACCACCTCGACGAGGACGCGCTGCGCGCCGCCGCCGGCGAGCGGCGCTCCGACGTGTCCCGGGCGCTGTCCCGGGCCGGCCTCGGCAGCGCCCGGCGCGGCGGGCCGGCCGAGCGGCTGGTGGACCCGCTGCTCGCGCAGGCCTCGGAGCACGCGAGCCGGGTGGAGCTGGAGCGCGCCCAGCGCACCGTCCTGGCGGGGCTGGACGTGCCGACGTACGAACTCCCGCTGCTCGGCGCGGGGATGGACCTGGCCGGGCTCTACGGGCTCGCCGCGGAGCTTCGGAAGCAGGTGGGCGGGGAATGAGCGGGACCGGGACGACGGAGGCGACGATGGAGGGGACGATGGAGGCTCCGCCGCGGCTGGACGTCGACCGGCTGCTGGACGATCCGCAGACCCGGATCATCGTGTGCTGCGGGGCGGGCGGGGTCGGCAAGACCACCACCGCCGCGGCGCTCGGGGTACGGGCGGCCGAGCGCGGGCGCACGGTGGTCGTCCTGACCATCGACCCGGCGCGCAGGCTGGCCCAGTCGATGGGGATCGACTCGCTCGACAACACCCCGCGCCGGGTGAAGGGCGTACGGGGCCCCGAGGGCGGTGACGGCGGCGAACTGCACGCCATGATGCTCGACATGAAGCGGACCTTCGACGAGATCGTCGAGGGCCACTCCGACCCGGAGCGCGCGCAGGCCATCCTCGCCAACCCCTTCTACCAGTCCCTGTCGGCCGGCTTCGCGGGCACGCAGGAGTACATGGCGATGGAGAAGCTGGGGCAGCTGCGGGCCCGGGACGACTGGGACCTGATCATCGTGGACACTCCGCCGAGCCGGTCCGCGCTGGACTTCCTGGACGCACCGGGGCGCCTGGGGTCCTTCCTGGACGGGAAGTTCATCCGGGTGCTGATGGCTCCGGCGAAGGTGGGCGGCCGGGCGGGGATGAAGTTCCTCAATGTCGGCATGTCGATGATGACGGGCACGCTGAGCAAGCTGATGGGTGCCTCGCTGCTGAAGGACGTGCAGACCTTCGTGGCCGCCATGGACACGATGTTCGGCGGCTTCCGCACCCGCGCGGACGCGACCTTCCAGCTCCTCCAGGCTCCCGGTACGGCGTTCCTCGTGGTCTCCGCGCCCGAACCGGACGCGTTGCGCGAGGCCGCGTACTTCGTGGAGCGGCTGGCCGCGGAGCGGATGCCGCTGGCCGGGCTCGTACTGAACCGGGTGCACGGCAGCGCCGCCGGACAGCTCTCCGCGGAGCGGGCGTTGGCCGCCGCGGAGAATCTTGAAGAAGGCGGCATTGTGGATCAGGAGTCCGGGAAAGCTGGACTTCGTGACTCCACGGACACCGACCCGGAGACCGACACCGACACCGCCGCCCGCACGGCGCGAGAGACCGGCGCCGACACCGTAGAAGCCGGCGCGGACACGGACGCCGCCGCGGACACGGGCGCGCACGCCGCCGCTGAGACAGACGCGGACGACGATGCGCACGCCTACGCGGACGCCGACGTGGACGTGATCACGGCAGGGCTGCTGCGCCTGCACGCGGAGCGCATGCAGGTCATCGCGCGCGAACAGCGCACGCGTGACCGCTTCACCTCGCTGCACCCCGAGGTGGCGGTGGCCGAAGTGGCCGCCCTGCCCGGCGACGTACACGACCTCGCCGGGCTGCGGGCCATCGGAGAGCGACTCGCGGCCGGGGTTCCGGCCGGAGCTTAGGCGTTCCTACGACATGGTGCCCGGGTGGTCTACCCGGCTGCCAGGTACGCCTCGTACGGAACGTCGATCTCCTCGTCGGCATCCATGGTGAGGATGCCCGTACTGCGCTCGTACTCCGTGCGGGCGGTTTCGAGCAAGCGCCGCCACGAGGTGACGGTGGGACGCCGGCGCAGCAGCGCACGTCGTTCCCGCTCGGTCATTCCGCCCCATACTCCGAACTCGACACGATTGTCGAGCGCGTCGGCCAGGCACTCGGTCCGCACCGGACATCCGGTGCACACCGCCTTGGCCCTGTTCTGTGCCGCTCCTTGAACGAACAGTTCATCCGGATCGGTAGTGCGGCAGGCTGCCTGCGCACTCCAGTCGGTAACCCAGCCCATCCCGGCGCCGTCCTCTCCCGAATCGAGGCTCCCCCACGGCGGTAGCGGCATATTCACCGCTGCCAGTTGAGGACGTTACGGAAGGCGGGCACAGTGCAACACCCCCGACGGGCCCAATCTTGAATGGTCCGAACGGACTATGGGTAAGCGGCAGATCACCCGACGGAGTGATCCTGCGACATGCCCGACCATTCCGGCGATTTGGGTGAAATCGACGGGGCGTGCTGATCACAGGAGGCGAGATTCGGACATGCGTCCACCCCATTCGGGAAGGGTGAAAAACAAGCCGAGGGGTTGATGTCCCACCGCACTGCTGTGACAGTTGAGGACAGCTTAGGCCAAGGCATTCGCGCGTGTCCGGCGAATGAGAACGTAGGCTGCCCTCTATGGGAAAGAAGCGCTCGGGCGGCGGGCTCACGGGGCCACAGCAGGCCGCCAAGTTCCTCGGTGTGTCCGTTCTCTCCGGAGTTGTACTTGCGGGCATCGCGATCCCGGGCGCAGGCGCCCTGGGGCTCGCGGCCAAGGGCACGGTCGAGGGGTTCGATGAGATCCCGGCCAATCTCAAGACACCTCCGTTGAGTCAGCGCACCACGATTCTGGACTCCGAAGGTGGCTTGATCGCCACGGTCTATTCGCGTGACCGGCAGGTGGTCCCCATCACGGCCATCTCCCCGTACATGCAGAAGGCCATCGTCGCGATCGAGGACTCCCGCTTCTACGAGCACGGGGCGATCGACCTCAAGGGCATCCTGCGTGCGGTCAACCGCAATGCCCAGGAGGGCGGCGCGGCCCAGGGCGCGTCGACGCTGACGCAGCAGTACGTGAAGAACGTCTTCGTCGAAGAGGCCGGCGACGACGAGACGAAGGTGCGCGAGGCGCAGGAGAAGAGCCTCGGCCGCAAGATCCGCGAGCTGAAGTACTCGATCCAGGTCGAGGAGGAGCTCGGGAAGAAGAAGATCCTCGAGAACTACCTCAACATCACCTACTTCGGGCAGCAGGCGTACGGAATCGAATCCGCCGCCCAGCGCTACTTCAGCAAGCCCGCCAAGGACCTGACCCTGGACGAGTCGGCGATGCTGGCCGGCGTGGTGCAGTCGCCGAGCCGGTACGACCCGGTGAACGACTCGCAGGAGGCGACGAAGCGCCGCAACATCGTCCTCCAGCGCATGGCCGACATAAAGGATATTTCGCAGGCCGAGGCGGACGCGGCGAAGGCGAAGCCGCTCCAGCTGAAGGTGACCAAGCCGAAGAACGGCTGCATCACCGCCGTCAAGGGCGCGGGCTTCTTCTGCGACTACGTGCGCAACACCTTCCTGGACGAGACCGCCTTCGGAAAGACCCGCGAGGAGCGGGCGAAGGTCTGGAACCAGGGCGGCCTGACGGTCCGCACGACCCTGGACCCGCAGTCGCAGGAATCGGTCAACGAGTCCATCAAGGACCACGTGGACCAGGACGACAAGGTCGCCACGGCCGTCACCCTCGTCCAGCCCGGCACCGGGCGGGTCCTCGCGATGGGGCAGTCCAAGCCGTACGGCTTCGGCAAGAACGAGACCCAGATCAACTTCTCGGTGGACAAGAAGATGGGCGGCTCGAACTTCGGCTTCCCGACCGGCTCCACCTTCAAGGCCTTCGTCGCGGCCGCGGCCATCGAAGGCGGACTGCCGCCGACGAAGATGTACCAGTCCCCGTACGACATGGACTACCCGAGCCCGGTGCGCACCTGCGGCGACAAGCCCTGGGTCAACACCGAACGCCCGCCCGCGCGGGTGGAGAACGAGACCGAGTCCGAGGTCGGCCCGTACGGGATGAAGGACGCGATGGCCAAGTCGGTCAACACGTACTTCGTGGAGATGATCTCCGAGATCGGGCTGTGCCCCGTCACCGAGATGACCGCCAAGCTCGGCGTGATCCAGGCCGACGGCGCCAAGCTCCCCGAGGTCCCCGCCATCGCGCTCGGCAGTCAGGGCATGTCCCCGCTGACCATGGCAAACGCCTACGCCACCTTCGCCAACCGCGGCGTGTACTGCACCCCGGTCGCCATCGAGTCGATCACCGACTCGCACGCCAAGGCGCTGACGGTCCCGAAGTCCAAGTGCGGCCGCGCGATGACCGAGCGGACCGCCGACACCATCAACACGCTGCTGCTCGGCGTGGTCGACTCCGGTACGGGCCAGCAGTCGGGTCTGACCGACCGGCAGAGCGCGGGCAAGACGGGTACCACCGACAGCCGTTACAACGCCTGGTTCGTCGGCTACACCCCGAACATGTCCGGCGCGACCTGGGTCGGCTCCGGCGGCGCCAAGCAGGTGTCGATGGAGAACATCACCATCGGCGGCCAGTACTACGACAAGGTCTTCGGCGGTGGCCTGCCCGGCCCGATCTGGAAGCAGGCCGTCTCCGGCGCGCTCTCCGGCCGCGAGGCCCCGGGCTTCACCACGGTGAACATCCCCGACACCCCGAGCCCCGCCGCGGGCGGCAAGCCCAGCACCGGCAAGCCCAACAAGCCCGGCAAGCCGGGCCGCGACGGCAAGCCCGGTGACGGCCGGCCCGGTGGCGGTACCGCCGCCGGACCCACCGGT